>JANJTG010000045.1 GCA_024711265.1 Bdellovibrio sp.
TTTTGCCGGATACGCATTATCGGCACAGAAGCTCGGTAATAATATTGCGAGTGACTTTGTAACTAAAGCGGGGCTTCCAAATTGTTCCGGGGGAAAGTTTTTATCTTGGAATGGAACGAACCTCACGTGTGCAACGGTTCAAGGGGCTTCGGGGGGGACAGTTACTGAGGTTGTGGCGGGCAATGCCTATCTATCGATTTCAAACGGCACATCGACGCCCACAATAAATCTTAACGTCGGGCAGGGGGCTAACACGGTTGCTGCCGGGGATGACAATCGTATCATCAACGCACTTCAACCAGGCAGTTCGGTCGGAGGAGACCTTTCAGGCTCATTGGTGAATCCCACAGTGAATAAGATTCAAGGTGTGGTCGTGAGTTCTTCCGCACCGTTAAGTGGTCAATTTTTAAAGTTTGGTGGATCTCAGTGGGGCGCTTCGAGTATCGCGATCAGCGATATTACGAATTTGGCGACTCAGCTTTCAACTAAAATTGATCAGTCGCAAATTTCAGGACTTTGTAGTTCAAATCAAACTTTGGTTTTCATCAGTGTGACAGGGACTTGGACCTGCACCACCATTAGTAATCTGAATGGAAATGCCATTGCCACGGGAGTCATCAATTCCGCACGGTTGCCGGCGGCAAGTGGAATTGCCGATGGTATTGTCAACCAATTGGCGCAAAGCTTTGCGGGGCTAAAGACATTTTTATCCGGTATTTCAGTGTCGGGAAATGTTGTGGCCACAGGCGCGGGCTCTTTTGATCATATTAAACTTGCGAGTTCTTCGGCCGCCTGTGATTCCGGTACCGAGGGAGCTATCCGCTATAATTCATCATCCAAGCGTATGGAGTTTTGCAATGGCAGTGTTTGGGGGCAGTTGTCTGCGGGGACTATCGCCAGCGTCACAGTTGGCAATCCTAATCAGTCTGTGGTGAAGTCCGGTCCGGTCAGCTTTGTTGTGACTTATGGAAGTGCAGCGGATTCAGGAACGATCAGCCTAAGCACTGCGAATATTTCTTTTTCAGGAACTGATTTCACTGGATGCTCTGTGACGGGAATCGCAAATACAAGTTCGAACACTCGCACTGTGACGATCAACGGGTGTACGGGGACTGGGACGGTGGCGATATCCATAGCTGCAGGAACGGCCAACAGTACGACGGGGGACCCGGCCCCCGGGGCGGGGCCTTCGGCGGTTTTTGCGGCGGATAACTCAGGACCCGAGGCTCCGACAGGAGTCACCTTGGGAAGTGTCCCTGTGAATCTTTCCAGTTCACCAACAATTTCTTATGCAGCGGCGACTGACGTGGGTGGAAGCACTGTGGCTTCTTACCAAGTACAGATTGTGCGGACCTCTGACAGTGCGGTGATTTCTGCGTGGACTTCTCATGCTTCAGGCACTGCGGTGACGGGGTTGAGTTTATCGCCAAGCACCCAATATTCGGTTTTGGTAAGGGCCGTGGATGCCGTTGGTAATATCGGTGCTTCATCAAGCGAAGCCACATGGACATCAATCAATGGATTTGCTTACACCTACACAATTTCGGCGAACACGGCCAACTATAACTTAAGATCCGCCGCCATCGCTGCTGGCTGGGACCAGGTGATTCCCCTTCTTGCAAATGTGACTGTTGCCTCGGGCGTCTATGTGTACTCGACATCAGTGACGACTCCGGCGTTTGTGACGGGAACGATGACGGTAGGTTCGACTCTGACAATCACAAACAACGGGTACATTGTTGGGGCACGATATCCTAGCAAAGTCGATAAAACGGTGAATCAAGCTTACGAGGGAGGCGCGGCCCTGCGAATTGATTACCAAGGGACGATATACAACAACGGTCAGATCGTCGGGGGTTCAGGCTCGGGTGGTCCTGGCGAAGGTGACAGTTGTGGAGGTTGCGGTGGTGGTAATGGAGGATCTAGTGGTGGTATGGGTGGCCCGGCAATAGTCTTTAATGCTGATGCGACCATTCAAAATACCAGTATCATTTATGGAGCTGGCGGCGGTGGGGCTGGCGGTGGCGGTGCTTATGCCGCAGGATATGGTTCTGGAGCTGGCGGTAACGGACAAGGAGCCTATCTCACTGCAATCTATGCTGCCGAAGGCGGTTCCGGTGGCGTGTCTAGTGGTGGTAATGGTGGAACCTATGGTCAGCCCGGAGCCAACGGTGGTGATGCGGGAAATGGTATGGGATATGGCGGTGCTGGAGGTTATGCAATGATCTTGAACGGACGGGCGGTCACTCTCAATGGGAGCGCCGTGGTTGCTAACTCATCCTACGTTGAAGCCACTTGGATTGCGGGGACTAAGGGGCGGATTGCACCTTAGCGACAAAACTCTTCCATGGATGTTTCGTTCTGCGGATAAGGCCTACATACTCGAGCTGCGAACTTTGCCCCAGCGACATGCTGTGAAACAGTCCAATCAAAATCAATCTCCCAACTCTTAATTTTTGTCAGAGCTTTTCGGCACGATTCTGCGCTGAGTCCGCTGCCACAAATATTTAACGGTAACTGGGTCTGTGAGACCAGCCATTTCATGAAGGGATGAGGGCCGAAGAGTTGGTCACGCGAGCAAGGCAGACTGATGCCAGCGATCTCACCGCTGACGTGCCAGGAGGCATAAAGACCACTGGCTATCATATTATCCATGTAAGCTTGAAGGAGTCCTTGTGCGCGTAGTTCAATACGAGGAATATCGAGCTCCAGCGGGGCTCCCACGGTTTTGAGTAAATCACAAAAAACATCTTCTTTCGTGCTCTTTAATTGACACTGTTTGCTGCGCCCTTTTTTTAAAGCAGTTTGGATCACCGCATCTTCAAAACGAAGATGGGGATGCCGACCTTTGATTTCGGGATGTTGTTGTAATCGCCGGAAAAGATTTGCGGGGACTTCGATATTTTGACAAAGACGAATGCCGCGATAAAGGTTCGCCGCCATGGATTCAACTTTCACAGCCAGCAAAGGATTAAGTCCCGCTTCGATCATTTGGCAGGTCATGAATGCTGCGCCTAAAATGTGGTAGTTCTTACTTGCGATTTGTTCTGCCTTTTTCCCGGGATATTGAGTTTCAAGAATTCTTCTCTTTAGTGCCGGATCAATATCGGCATTGTCGGCCAAAGAACCGGAGATATAAAAATCGGCGGTGCGCGCGGGGCAGGGGGACTCTTGATTTTCTTCCCCCTCAGGAAGTTCAAAGAATTCTTCGTGGCGATAGCCTTTCGCCAGAAGTTGTTCTTCAATCGAGTCGTTGACGAATTCGCCTTGTTTTAAATCATCATGGCCACACATTCCAATCAGAGTCAGAGCCGCATTAGGATTTCCGTTGGTGTAGCGAAGAGCTTTTTCATACAGCCAACCAGGTTTTAAGTCTTTGCGATTCACTCCGGCCTTGTCTCCTAAGGAGGGGCGACTATGGCGTTCTTCCTTTTCATGGCTGAGCTGATTTTGTCGGGTGTTTAAGCGTAAGTCGCGATAAAATAAGAACGCCTTTTCGGCGAAACATTTGTTAGTCGAAAAGTGGTGTTGAAAATAATTAATCACGCCTGAGTTTTTTGAGGCAACCTGGGTGTCCGTTGCATAGGCGCGAGGATCCAGAATTTGATAGTATCTTTTAAGGCCGTTTTTTACACCCGATTCGGGAAGCGAATTGATCAATGCCGTGGCGATGCGATCCGCAGAGGAAATACCATTTTTTTGCGACTGTGAATTTTGAGCCTTTGAGGTGTTTGAACACAGTAAAACGATCCCAAGCAGAACTTGGGAGAAGTGTTTCACAATGAGACGTTTTCGATTTCCCGACACAAGATCACCTCTAGAGAGACTCTAGTTGCAAGACGTATGCTGGGGGGAGGTGAGTTCTAAGGGAGTTGGCATTTTGAGGGGTGTCAGAAATTGGAGAGAGAGACAATTCCGGTCCTGGATGTTTTTTGACGAGCCGGTTTATCAATTTGAGGGGAGAGTAAGAGTTCTCAGACGAGCTTGGTAGCCCGTCTCTGTATCCACATAGAAATACGGAATTCCGAACGTGTTGGGTCCAATTTTATAGATCTGCCCATCGGTTGAAAGATCTAAAAAATCAAAGTTGTAAATATCCTCGGTCTTTATCCATGTACCTTCGTTGATCGACTTCATCCAAGTTTCATTGCTAGACTGGATAACAATGTGCCCGTTGTCTAATACTACAAAATCACTGACATATACCGGAATTGAAAGTGTCGACCAGGTGTCTCCTTGGTTGGTCGTTGAGTAAATGTCTGAGCCAGAGATATATATCACTCCCTGGGGGCCTTCGACGATTCTTACATTAGAAGAACTTAATGCTTCAGAGTGAACTAAACTCCACGTGGTTCCATCGTCAGTGGATCGATAGACTCGAGCATAGTCAGTGGCACCGACCTTCTCGTTGCCACTGATGTAGAGAGTGCCATTTTTAGCGAGTAAGATATCCTGGTAGGTAAAGCTACTTCCACCGCCAAATGGGAATGAAAATCGGGTGCTAAAAGAAGACCCATTATCAGTGGATTCTAAAATATCAACGATTCCTGTCGATGTTTGGGCAATGAGGAAAAATTTATTCTTGTTGATGGGGAGATGCTGCATGAATTTACTGTAGGGTGTTCCTCCGCGATCCGGGGCAGGTTGTTGACTCCAGCTTGCGCCGTTATCCGATGAAATAAAGAGTTTTAGAGGGTCGATGTAGTTGTCGACGATGCTATAATAGATACCATTCATGTCCTTGCCGACGAGCAGAGCGTCGTCGTTTCCATCATGAGGGTCGGGGAAATTCTTAGAATTGATGATATCAGTGAGAGTGGTCCATGTCGTTGAGTTGTAGTTGAGTTTTGAAATGTGTGAACTGTAAGAACCTGAATGATGCAGGCTTGTAATGGAGGAGATTAGCTCGCCGTCAAAGGTTTGGAAGTAACCATTTATCCACGCATCGGTGACCTGACCCCAACCGGTAGTTCCGTGCAAACTCCAAGAGAGTCCCCCGTCATGGGAAATATAGGTTTCTGCGGGGGAGGGCCAACCGCCGCGCTGGCACAAGGCAATTATGTCGTTGTCAGGAAACTGAATGAGTACGCCACAGTGTTGGTCATAGTAAGTGTTGTCTGGCAGCCTCAGGACCTCTGAAAACCCAACGTCCAGGGGGCCTTTGCGAAGTATAACAGGTCGCATATCGTCGCTCGCAAGAATAGAGCCTCCGGCCATTAGTAAGGTCCCGTCATTCAACCTCATGATATCTCGCCCGAGGCCATTAGCAACAGAGGCAGAGACGCTCCAACTTGTTCCGCCATTTGTTGTTTTAAGAAGATCAAATTTGTTGGCGCCGATAAAGTAGGCTTGGTTTTCGTCGACGAACTCAAAGTCTCCGGCTTTGTTCCATACAGTCCATTGGGTAATGTAATAGGTATTTGTGAGTCCTGCCGGATTGGCATAGGTTGAAAAATTCCAGTTAGTACCATCGAAGCTTCCTTTGATGAAGCGAACGATGTGAGCCGTTTGGGTGGCACCAAAAATCCATAGAGTGTCATCGGGAGCAAATGCGGCCTCAAAAAAAAGACCTCCGTCTTTATAGATCGTCTCCCAGGTGGTTCCACCGTTTTTACTGAGTTTGACCACGCCATTTTCGCCAAGGGCAGCATCTGGATCGACTCCCAGATAGAGGATCCAGCCTAAAGAATTTGTTGTGATGTCATAGCAAGCCTCATTTTGTCCAGCATCAGAAAAATAGATGGTGGACCAGGTTAGGCCGTTGTCAGTGGATTTTCTGATGTGAGCAAAATCGTCCAATCCTTTATAGCCCCCTGAGCAAGAGTAAATATTGCCACTGGGATCTTTTGTAATCGCACGACTTAACGTCGCTTTATTAAGTGCAGGAATGTTGTAGTCCGCGAGTTTCGCAGAGGCCCCTTTGTCGGTAGAGCGGAGGACATTGTAGTCGTATTGCCATCGGGCCGACTCTGAATGGTGAGTCATCACGAGACTTCCGTCAGCGGCAATTACCGCTTCGAGAGGCTGAGTGTAAAGAGACGCCTTAGGGGCCTCGGCAAGGGCATCAGGACTGTCGAAAAACCTGAGAATGTTGACATTCAAATCAGTGCTTGTTCCGCGGTTGTCGGTCACAGTTAATACTTCATTTTGGGGAAAGTCCGCAGCAGTAATAGGGATCGAGTACGCCAGCGTTGTGCCATTAAGGCGTGGCGAGGATGACAATGAAAAGGCCGCCTCTCCGTCCAGAATACTTAAGTTGACGGTTTCTCCTGGGAGGATCGTGAGAGACGAGAAGTTCCATCGAAGTTTTTTTGTGATGATTTCAAAAAGATTCAAAGGAGTAAGGAGTGCTTGGAAGTCAGACTTTGTAGGGGTGACGCGAACTTTGTAAGTTGAATAGTCATTAAGACTGCATCCTGTTAAGGAGATGGAGTTTCCGGCAACTTGTTTGCTTGGACATACTTCAGAGGTTCCGCTCTCATCAAAGATCGAGATCAAATAATAGCCAGAAGGGGAGCCGTTCCAAGTCAGTGTTGCCACCGACGAAGCTTTGAGGATTTTGTCTTGAAGAGAATCGTTTTCTCCGGTCACTCCGAGTTCGGTAATCTCTGTGGGGGTTTGGGAGCCGGCTTCCAGTTCTTCGGGTGCGAGGCTGGCCTTCATAAAACAGCCGCTGCTGAATATGGTCGAAGAGAATATCAAAATGAGACGTGCAAGAGATGATTTCATTTGTGAATATATCTCGGTAGAAAATCATCAGATCTTTAGATCCTGGGGCTCTTTAAATTCTAAAGAGAAAAAAATGGCTCCATCTCAACGGCCTTCTCATTGCCAGGATGTAAGAATGGTGGTGGCTCCTGGTCGGGTCTCATAAGTAAATAAACTCCAAACGGCATCTTTGCGGAGATCCAATTCGGAGGACGGCGATAGATGTATTCAGAGCGAGTCTGGTTGTAGACCAGGAACTCATTTTCCTGAGCCTCATCAAAGGCCTTCCAAAGCAGGCTTTCAAAAATATCGCCATTGTCGGCCAGAAGAAAGTTCATGTACTTAAAGTTCAGACTGGCTTCGATCTTCAGGCGCGAGTAGGGTTTCGTCAAAGTGCGAGTCCATCCCAGCATTTTTCCAAACTTCAAAAACTGCCGGAAGTTGTGGGCTCGCAACGAGTATTGCATTGGAATAAAATCTTGCAATCCCCCTGACGACCATGGGGCGGCACAACCCACGATGTTTTCATTCTTATCAAAGGCAATCAGGAAGTCCTCGAGCTTTAGTCCCTTCCAGCGTTCCAACTTTTCATAGAAACTATAGGTGTCCCAGACGGTCGCTAGATCTTTTTGCCGAGATTTTTGAGATATATAATAAATCAACGCGTCCACATTCGAGGAGTTGCCTCGGCGGATGCGTAGGTGTGGCAGGGGATTGCTGGCCCAAGGAAGGCGGCCATGAACTGAGACCATATTAAAACGTCGAAAAAGATAATAGTGAGGCAGAGGACGTTTCATCGTGCGCGGTCGAACGAACGCATTCAAGGCTTGCACTTCGCTCATGCTTAAAACCGAAAACAGATATTCGCATCCGAAGGTTTTAAAGACCTCGTCCATCACGGGTAAAAAATGCTGAGACCATTCTAAGATAGCCCGGCGGTTGGAAGAAATGCGCAGGTCTCGGCCAAAAGCAACGGGGCGGATTTTGTTGTCGAGCAGAACATCGCGCATGACGAAGCTTGCCATGCCCTCAAGTTTGTCTTCGTCTTTTAAGAGATCAGTCAGGTGGCGATCGGATTGAATCGCATAGGGAGCGAAAAAATCCCCGTCACGATCAATCTTCATTTCGACAAGACCGCGCAGAGGGAAGCTTTTGTAAAATTCAGTGAGGGCTTGAGAGTCTTCCGGTTTGGCGATGTCGAGCTTCATTAAGTTTTTTTCCAAAGAACATCTTGGTGCTGTGTCTTTAAATTCACCCAGCGCGCCGCCACAAAAAGATAGTCACTTAAACGATTGAGATATTGAAGGGCGGGAAGATAGCGATCGTCTTTGACAGCAATCTCGGCAGAACGTCGTTCTCCGCGACGGCAGAACGTGCGCGCCACGTGAAAATGGGCGGCGACAGGGTGTCCCGCCGGCAGAATGAAGTTGCGAAGCTCGGGAAGTTGCGCACTCATTTCATCAATCTGAATTTCAATAAAGCGAATTTGTTCTTCGGTGATCGGAGGAAGCATTTTAAAAACTTCATCTTTTTCAGTAGCCAGAAGGCTGCCAATGTTAAAGAGTTCATTTTGAATCTTTTCAAGGGGGGCATCTAGCTCCTTGAGCGCGGCAAGGTTGGTCAGAGAAGAACGGACAACGCCCAAATAACTGTTGAGTTCGTCCACGGTTCCGTAAGCTTCAACGCGAGGATTGAATTTTTCCACACAAGACCCATCGACCAAACGAGTGGTTCCTTTGTCACCTGTGCGCGTATAAATTTTAGCTTTGGGAGCGTTCGTCATAATAAAAGTCCTTTATTAAAGTCTTGCTTTTTCTGCGCAAGAGGTCAAGGTAGAAGGGTAAGGTTTACGGGAGCAAACATGATAGCAAATGAAGTGCCTTTGATCGTCACGATCCCTCATTCGGGAGAAAAAATTCCACAGCAGACTCCGTGGCTTAATACTTTGCCAGAGGAAATTTTGATGTGTGACGTCGATCGATACGTGGATTTCCTTTATGAGCCGACCTTGCACAAGCTGCATATCCCCTTTGTGAAAACGGAATGGCATCGTTATGCTGCGGATCTCAATCGTATTCCCGAGGACGTGGATGCTTCATCCGTTATCGGCAATCCCAACCCGGCAGGGATGCACAATCGAGGATTTCATTGGGTCATCACGACTTACAAGCATCCCCTCATGAAAGAACCCATGACTCCCAAGATACATGAGGAGCTGGTTGAATTGATTTACGAACCTTTCCATGCGGGAGTCCGAGGGCTTTATCAAAAGCTCCACGAGCAAGGTTTTAAGAAAACCTTTCATATTGATGCTCACAGTATGCCCTCCGTGGGTACCAGCGAACATCGGGATCCGGGAGAATTGCGGGCGGATATTGTGGTCAGTGATAGCAAGGGAAAGAGCTGTGACCCACGATTTAAGGATCTTGTAATTGCGGCTTATGCAACGGCGGGTTTTAAGGTTGGCTACAACTGGCCGTACTTTGGGGGGCGTGTCACGGAGCAGTATGGAGACCCGAAGCGCGAGCAACATACCTTGCAGGTAGAGATGAACCGCTCTCTTTATATGGATGAAAAAACAAAAAAGCTAAAGCCGGAAGAGGCGAAGAAGATTCAGGAGAAAGTCCTTTTTGCTTTGAGCTATGTCCGCAACAATTTGCTGCATATAATGTAAGGCGTCGAAGAGGGAAAAGCGTAGTCAGTGAACGGCACTTAAACTATTGATAGCAATACGCAAAAAACATCTGGCTCTCAGCAAGGATATGCTCATTGGATAATACTAGTGTGCCAAAGAAATCTCTACTCAAAAGACTTAATAAGCCCCTGGCTTCTTTAAAGCTTGCAGTGTTCATCATTGTGGCCCTTGCGGTGATTACGGCAGTGGGCACCATTGTCGAAGCCAAGTATGACGCTTATGCCGCCAAAAAACTCGTTTATGACACGTGGTTTATGTATGCGATCATGGGTTTGTTGGTCATAAACCTGACGGCGGTGATGTTGGATCGTTGGCCTTGGAGAAAGCGCCATGCAGCTTTTGTTCTTGCGCACATTGGTATCATCATTTTATTGGCCGGTGCGTGGTTGACCATGGAGTATGGTCTTGATGGCTCCATGAGAGTGGGGATCGGAGAGACCAACAACCTCGTTCAGGTCGCAGAAACAGACCTGGTTGTTTACTCTTCATTTGATGGGGATCGTTATTCCAAAACGCTTGAACAAGAGGTGGATTTCTTTAAAAAGCCTCCCACAGTCGAACGCCCATTCATTGTTCCCGCATTGAGCGGAGAGATTCGCATTGTTGACTATCAAAAATACGTGATTCCCTCCCGTAGGGTTGTTGCCGATGAATCTGGCAAAGGTGGAGCTGGGTTGCGCTTTCAGTTGCAAAACGCCAACGTCAATGTGATCGAGTGGTTGGTGCAAAGAAAACCGGACACGGTGGCGACCCATAATTTTGGACCTGCGCAGATTCATTTGGGACCGGCTCTTGAGAAAGGCCGTGGAGCCAATGAGATCTTTCTGACTCCCAGCAAAGACGGACTTCGCTATGTGGTCTTTCAAAAAGACAGCGACAAGCCTTTAAAAAAAGGTGTGATTAAAGAAGGGGATGTCTTTGATCCGGGTTACAAGATGTCGTTGCAGTTCCGTGTTTTGCGTTATTTGCCGACAGCCCTTGAAGAGTGGGACTTAAAGCCGGCAGAGCGTCCGTCGCCGATGACGACCTCGGCGATTAAAATTCTTTTTGAAGGAAAAGAGCACTGGGTCTTGCTGAACGATATGACAAAGTTATTTACCAATAATGCCGTCTATCTTTTGACTTATGGCAATCGTCGGGTGGATTTGGGGTTCCCGTTGAAGTTGAAGAACTTCGAAGTCAGTCGTTATCAGGGAACGATGCGGGCTATGGCTTATCAAAGCGTCGTGGAGGTGCCTGATTCTGGCGAA
Organism: Bdellovibrio sp.; assembly: GCA_024711265.1. Lineage (GTDB taxonomy): Bacteria > Bdellovibrionota > Bdellovibrionia > Bdellovibrionales > Bdellovibrionaceae > Bdellovibrio. The sequence continues at coordinate 10,654 of JANJTG010000045.1, forward strand.
CATCTGATTTCAATGAATGAACCCTTAAAATACAAGGGACTTACGATTTATCAGGCCAGTTTCCAAGAAGAGCAGGGGAAGCCCGTGGCGTCCATTTTCTCTGTCAATCAAGATCCGGGGCGTTTTTTAAAGTACCTCGGCTCTTTAGTGCTAAGTTTAGGAATTGTTTTATTAATGTGGTTTAAACACCTCGATTTTAGAATTGCGCGCAAGACGCAAAAGGAAAACGGGAATTGAATATGAAGAAGTTTTTTCTAGTACTGGCCTCTCTGCTATTGAGTGCGACGGTTTATGCAAAAGCGGGTGATGCGCTCAAGTATCTTCCGGTGCAAGACGGGGGGCGTATTAAGCCCTATGACAGTTTTTCGCGAGAGATGTTAGAAATTGTCTATGGCAAGACGACCTATGAGGGGCGAGCGGCGACAGAGATTGTGATGACCTGGATGTTGTCGCCACAGGCCTGGCAGGACAAGAGGATTTTTGAAGTTCGCAATCACGAAGTTTTGGAGGCGATGAAGCTTCCTAAAGATCAGCGGTATTTTTCAGGTGAGGAGTTGTTTGGCAACGAACGTTTTGCGTTGTTGCGCCAGGAGCTTCAAGGGAAGCGTGAATCCAAAGAAAAGCTGAATCCTTACTTCCAGGCTTTGCAACGTCTGGAAAATCAGTTTTTCGTATTTCAGGAAATCGCTGCGGGCCGTATGTTGAAGTTGGTTCCACCGAAAGAAGGAAATTCCTGGGTGGCTGTGGCTGATTTAGAACCCGCTCAGCAGGAAAAATTTCTAGCCATGACCAAGGCGTTTGTAAATCACATCGGAGCTGTGGCTAAGGGCGAGAATTCTTCGCAAACAGCCGTGGACCTTGATAATGCGGTCAAAGGATTTGAAGAGTCTGCGCGCTCAGTTAACCCGGGGCTTTATGAGCACAGCGGAAAGATTTCCGCAGAGGTTCATTACAATAGTTTCCATCCGTTCCGCTGGGCTTATATCTTCTACTTCCTGGCTTTCATCGTTTTGTTGTTGGTATGGACTTTAAGTAAAGAGTCCTTGATGAAAATAGCCTGGGTCTTCCTGGCGATTGGTTTTGTTTTGAATACCTACGGCTTTGGTGTGCGCATGTACATCATGGATCGAGCACCCGTTTCGAATATGTATGAAACGGTCGTGTGGGTTTCTTGGGGCGTGGTTCTTTTTGCGGCTGTTTTAGAGATTATTTATAAATTCCGCCTTATTTTGGTGGCGGGAACTTTGGTCAGCGCTTTTGGTCTTGTGATTGCGGACTTTGCTCCGGCTGTTTTAGATCCGACGCTGCAGCCGTTGGAGCCGGTTCTGCGCAGTAACTATTGGCTGACCATCCATGTAATGACCATCACTATTAGTTACGCTGCTTTCTTCTTGGCGTTTGGATTGGGAGATATCGGTTTAATCTATTATCTGCGTGGCGAAGAAAAACATCACGAAAAGATCAAAGCGGTGGTGATGGGGATTTATCGCTCTATGCAAATTGGTGTCGCCTTCTTGGCTCCCGGGATTATCTTGGGCGGTATCTGGGCTGACTACTCATGGGGTCGCTTCTGGGGCTGGGACCCAAAAGAGACCTGGGCGTTGATTGCCCTTCTTGGATACTTAGCTGTTCTTCATGCGCGCTATGCGGGTATGATCAAACATTTTGGAATGGTAGTGACGGCGATTATCACTTTCTCTTTAGTGATCATGGCTTGGTATGGAGTGAACTTCGTCCTTGGTGCGGGGCTTCATTCCTACGGCTTTGGGGCGGGGGGGGTTGAGTACGTGTCTGCTTTTGTGGCAGCACATATCTTGATGGTGATCTACGTCAGTATGGTTAGAGCAGGAAAACGTAAAGGTTAAAGTAACAACGGGCGGAAGAGATCGGGTGCTGCTGAGTTAGTGAGCGGAAAATGGATGGGAGTCCTTCTTTTTCATTATGTTTGCAAAAAGATGATGGACAACAGAACTTTTCCACCATTAAATAGGTGCAAACTAAAATTAGGACAGCATTCGTTTGTCTTTGGCCCACACCGTAGTGAGTTAGCGAAGGATGATTATGCATCGGGTATTCAACAGATCGGCGGCGAGCGCATTGGCGTTTTTAGGCGCGCTCATGGTTTCAACACTTCTCACAGGCTGTAAGTTTCAGCCTGGGTTTGGTTACAATAAAGGATATGCTCCAGAACAGCCTATTCCTTTTGACCACTCCCTGCATGTGGGAACACACAAAATGCAGTGTCAGTACTGCCACAATCAGGTGGAAAGAACGAAGCACGCAAACATTCCTGCACTTTCAACGTGCATGAACTGTCACCTTCAGGTGGCGACAGATAAGCCCAATATTCAAAAGCTTCGTGAAGCTTATGATAGCGGAGCCTCTATCGAGTGGACTCGCGTTCACATGCTTCCTGACTTTGTTCACTTCAATCACAACGCCCACATTGCTAAAGGCGTGAATTGCCAAACATGTCATGGTCCTATCGAGACAATGACCAAGGTTCAGCAGTTCTCTGACCTTTCCATGGGTTGGTGTGTGAATTGTCATCGTCAGCCTGAGAATAAAGCACCTCTCAACTGTTCAACTTGTCACTACTAAGGGTTTCGGAAGGTACTATGTCTGAAATGCATCATGACCATGAATTAGAAATGAAAAAAGCGCTTCGCCCTCAGGTCGAGCGTGATAATAAGTACTGGTTGAGCCTCGAACAATGGAAGAACGATCCAGAGTTCATGAAAATGGCTGAAACAGAATTCCAATCTTCTCCGCTTCGTGAAAAAGACGGTGAGGATGGCTGGGCTCGTCGTGAGTTCCTGAAGCTGATGGGAGCCTCTATTGCGATGGCCAGCGCGGGCTGTATCCGTCGTCCAGTGCAAAAAATTGTTCCTTATAATAAGCAACCTGAAGAAGTAACTTTGGGAATCGCGAACTACTATTCATCTGCTTACTTTGACGGTTCTGAAGGACTGGGTGTTCTTGTGAAAACAAGAGAAGGACGTCCTATCAAAATCGAAGCAAACCCGGGCCATCCATTCAGCCTGAGCGGTTTGAGCATTCGTTCTCAGGCCTCTTTGTTGAATATGTACGATCCTGAAAGACTTCAGGGACCGAAGCGCAATCTTTTCAACGAGAAAAAGACCAACAGTCAGTTGGTCGACGTTAAGTGGGAAGAGCTTGATAAGAAAGTTGTTGAGCAGCTTAAAAAAGGTGGCGTTGTTGTTTTGACAGGAGCGGTATCGTCTCCAGCAACACGCGCTGTGATCGGTGATTTTGCACAAGGTTTCAAAGCGCAACACGTAATGTGGGAAGCTTTTGCTCATGAAGAAATTCGTGAAGGTCAAAAAGCGGCTTACGGCGACGACGTTGTTCCTGCATATCACTTTGATAAAGCGAAAATGATCGTGTCTGTTGATGCGGATTTCTTGGGCACTTGGATTTCTCCAACTGCCTTTACAAATCAGTTCGCGAACGGCAGAAAAGACATCAAAAACATGAATCGTTTGGTGTCTTTTGACTCTCACTATTCACTGACAGGTGCCAATGCGGATATTCGTATGAAGATTAAACCTTCTCAGCAGCTTGATGTTGTGATGGGTCTTCTTCATGAAATCATCGTAAAAAAAGGTGCCTCTTCATACGCAGGCAATGCGGCGGTGAAGTCGGCCTTGGCTCCGTTTGCTGATGTTGCGAAGAAATTGGGTGTTGAGCCTGAGTTGTTCGCGAAAGTGGCGGCAGATCTTTTGGCGAACAAAGGGGAATCGTTGGTGGTTGCCGGCGGTATCCAAACTTTGACTGAAAAATCCAAAGAGCTTCAAGTGGCCGTGAACTTCTTGAACTCTGTATTGGAAAATGACGGTAAGACAGTTGATGCGAAGGGTGGAAATCCTGGCTTGAAAGCGTCTTACTCTGAAATGACTTCTCTTATTAAAGACATGAAGGATGGCAAGGTTAAGTCTTTGATCATCCACAGAGTCAATCCTGCTTTTGTATTGCCTGAAGAAATGGGCTTTGCTGACGCTGTTAAAAAAGTGGAAATGGTTGTCTACACAGGCGACCGTATCGACGAAACTGGCGTTTACGCGGATTTCGTGACTCCAGACAATCATGCGCTAGAGTCTTGGAGTGATGCGGAGTTGGCAAGTGGCGTATACACAATCTGCCAACCTGCGATCCGCCCTATGTACGACACTCGTTCTTTCCAGCTTTCTTTGATGACTTGGGGATACATGGCGAATGTAGGCCCGGCTCGTTTAAGAGACTATGAGACTTTCTATGACTACTTGAAAGTTTTCTGGAAGTCGGATGTTTACCCTAAAGTGGGTAAAGGAAAAGACTTTGATGATTTCTGGCAAGAGACTTTGCAAAAAGGTTTTGCCGGCGAGTTGAGCAAAGGTTCTTCCGCTCGTTCATTCAAAGTGGATGCTTTCACTTCTATTAAGCCGGCGGCTGCGAAAGAGGGATTTGAACTTGTTCTTTACCCAACATCGCAAATGGGCGATGGCTCTTTGAATAACGTATCATGGCTTCATGAGGTTCCAGATCCTATTACAAAAATTGTTTGGGATAACTACATCATGGTGTCTTTGGCGACAGCTGAAAAACACAGCTTAAAACAAGCTTCTGTCGTTGAGTTGACTGTAGGTGGAAAGAAAATTGAACTTCCAGTTCATATTCAGCCAGGTCTTCATGATGATGTTTTGGCGATTGCTGTAGGTTTCGGACGTACTCATGCGGGTAAAGTTGGAAACGGCATCGGTAAGAATGCCTTCGCTTTGGCGACAGCTAAAGACGGAAAAATGGTGTTCTCGGGCCAAGCAGCAACGTTCACAAAGCTGCATAAGAAGTATGAACTTGCGATCACGCAAGGGCATCATTCTATGGAAGGTCGTAGCATCGTCGCAGAAGCGACTTTGAAAGACTATAATAAGAAAAAAGATGCAGGCATCCACAAGCACCATACTTGGTCTATTTGGTCTGGCCACGAATACAGTGGTCATAAGTGGGGTATGGCTGTTGATTTGAATTCATGCACAGGCTGTTCTTCATGCGTTGTTGCCTGCCAGTCTGAAAATAATATTTCAGTTGTTGGTAAGCAGTACGTGATCGAAGGTCGTGAGATGCACTGGATCCGTATTGACCGTTATTACACTGGCAATCCTGCGGACGCAGAAGCGGTTTTCCAACCGGTGATGTGTCAACACTGTGATAACGCTCCTTGCGAGACGGTGTGCCCGGTCCTTGCGACTGTTCACTCTGATGAAGGTCTCAATGACATGGTTTACAACCGTTGTGTGGGAACTCGTTACTGCGCGAATAACTGTCCATACAAAGTTCGTCGTTTCAACTGGTTCAACTATGCGAAGTTGATCGAGAAGCCTTTGAACATGGCTTTGAATCCTTCGGTAGGTGTTCGCATGCGCGGGGTGATGGAAAAGTGTTCATTCTGTGTTCAAAGAATTCAGGATGCCAAGACGGTGGCTCGTAATGAAAAACGTCCTATGAAAGATGGCGACGTGAAGACAGCTTGCCAGACATCGTGCCCAGCAGGGGCGATCATGTTCGGTGATCTGAACGACGCCAACAGCCAGGTTGCTAAGATCTTTAAAACAGAAGAGCGTGGATACGCCCTTTTGGAAGAGTGGCATGCAAAACCATCGGTTCGCTACCTCTCAAAAATTCGTAACAATGATAAAGAGTCAACTGGTGACCAAAAAGGTCACGGTACTGCAAAACAAGGTGAGCACTCATGATTAAGCGTAGCCCATTAGTCCTTGGAAATAAGTCTTTAAAGGATGTGACTGACGACATCTGTGCACCCGTAGAAAGATTCCCCTCTAGAGGTTGGATCGGTCTTTTCTTAGGTGCGAAAACACTGTTGTTGTTTTACATCGGAATTCTTGCGGCGGTTGTCGGTATCGGTATCGGACTCCTTGGGGTGAATAGCCCGGTGTTCTGGGGTACCATGATCGTGACTTTCGTATTCTGGATCGGTATCGGTCACGCCGGTACCTTGATCTCGGCGGTTCTTTTCTTGTTCCGCCAAAAATGGAGAACATCGGTGGCGCGGACAGCGGAAGCGATGACGGTCTTCGCGGTGATGACAGCGGGGCTTTTCCCCTTGCTTCACACGGGTCGTCCTTGGCTTGACTACTGGTTGTTCCCATATCCAAACCAACGTGGACCTTTGTGGGTGAACTTCCGTTCGCCACTTCTGTGGGACGTGTTCGCGGTTTCTACTTACGCGACGGTTTCTATGGTTTTCTGGTACATCGGTTTGGTTCCGGACTTCGCAACAATTAAAGATCGTGCTAAAAATGCACTTCGCCGTAAAGTTTATGGCGCTCTTTCTTTGGGATGGCGTGGAACGGCTAAGAACTGGTCACACTACGAAATGGTGTACTTGATCTTGGCGGGTCTTTCGACTCCGCTTGTTTTGTCAGTTCATACAATCGTCTCCTTCGACTTCGCGGTTTCTAACTTGCCAGGTTGGCATACAACGATCTTCCCTCCATACTTCGTTGCCGGAGCGATCTTCTCTGGTTTTGCGATGGTTGTGACATTGATGACGTTGGTTCGTATCGGATTCCCGGAATTCAAGAACTACGTTACTTTGGATCATATGGAAGTGATGAATAAGATCATCATGACCACAGGTATGTTGGTTGGTTACGCGTATGCGTCTGAGTTCTTCATTGCTTGGTACTCTGGCAACCAATACGAGCGCTTCGTGTTCATCAACCGTGCGTTCGGTCCTTACGGCTGGGCTTACTGGACGATGGTGTCATGTAACGTTTTGATTCCTCAGTTGTTCTGGTTCAAGAAAATGCGTCGTTCAATCCCTGTGATGTTCGTTGTTTCTATCTTCGTGAACATCGGTATGTGGTTTGAACGTTTCGTAATCACGGTGACTTCATTGCACAGAGACTTCTTGCCTTCAAGCTGGGGTATGTATGCGTGGTCTTGGTTTGATACCGGAGTGCTCGTTGGCTCCTTCGGTATGTTCTTGACTTTGTTCTTGTTGTATTTGCGCTTGTTCCCTGCGATCTCCATCGCGGAAGTGAAGCCCGTATTGCATGTGGGTTACGACGAAAAAGGAGGGCACCACTAATGGCTCAATATACTAAAGGTATCGCTGGTATCTGGACTGACGAGCATTTGATTCTGAAAGCCGCTCGCAAAACACGCGAAGCGGGTTTTACGAAGTTTGAAGCAATTTCTGCCTATCCTGTGCATGGAATGGAAGAGGCTTGTGGCATTAAAAGATCATGGATTCCCTATGTGACATTCACTGCGGGTTTTGTGGGAATGATCCTGGGTCTTCTTTTGACCTGGTGGACTTCCGCTGTGGACTGGGCAGTGAACGTTGGTGGTAAGCCGTTTTTCTCTTTGCCAGCATTTATTCCTGTCATTTTCGAATTGACGATCTTGTTTGCGGCTCTTTGTTCTGTAGGGGCGTTGTTCTATGCGTGTAAAATTCCGCGCATCGATCCTCCCAATATTGATCCAGATCTTAGCTGTCACAAGTTTGCGATTTTCATCCCTTTCAATGACGTTGGGTATGATGAATCCAAAATTGAGAAGATGTTCAAAGAGATGGGCGCAACTGAAGTGAAAAAGACGGAGTACTAAATGAGAAGCCTCGTGAACTTATCCATGGGTGTTGCAGCAGCAGGCTTAACAGTTTTGGCCTTGTCCAGCTGTGGTCCTCGCGGCAACAAGCCCAATGTTGAAGTGATTCAAGATATGATGGAATCTCCTGCAATCAAAGCGCAGGAGTATGATGAAAGCTCTCCTTTCCATAGAGGAATGAGAGTGCCCCCCGAAAACACAGTGCCGGTAGGTTTTGAGCCCTACAAATACGGAACTGATGTAGAGGCGGCATCTAAGAATTTGAAAAATCCTCTTGCTGGTAAAGTGGATGAAGACACCTTGGTCGTAGGACAGAAGTTCTACGAAACAAACTGTGCTCTTTGCCATGGTTATAAAGGTGAGGGCGGGGTTGCTGCGAAAGCGACTTTGACTGATAAAATGGCTTTGAAGCCGCCACCTGTTGTGAGTGACAAGGTGAAGGCGTGGACAGATGGCCACCTTTATCATGTGATCACAATGGGACAGGGTGTGATGGGGCCTTACGCATCTCACATTCCTCAAAAGTATCGTTGGCAAGTTGTTAACTACATTCGCTTCCTAGAGAAGCAATCGAAGTAGGTTTTAGAATGGGCGAACATAATCACGTAAATCTACATGTATCTAAATTTGAAGCTCCCGCGAAGTTAAAGACTTTGAGCTTCGCGTTGATTGCCATCGGTCTTCTGACTTTTGTTGTGGGACTGATGAAAAATCAAGAGCGTCTTTGGACTTCTTATTTGGTGGCATTCTTCTTCTTCTCTGCCATGGGCGTGAGTGGACTTTTTTGGATTGCGATCAATAACGTATCGAAAGCGGGCTGGTCTGTTTCTATTCGTCGTTATGCGGAAGCAACGACGGCCTTCATCCCCGGGATTCTGGTGGGTGGTTTGATCCTTTTGGTAGGTTTCAAACACCTTTATCCTTGGGCTAATGCAGAGACTGTTGCTGGGAACGCAGTTATTGCCGCAAAAACAGGATATCTGAATACCGGTTTCTTTGTTGTCCGTCTTTTCATCTTTGCAGTGGGCTGCATGCTCTTCAAATATGTGATGGTCGGCAATTCTTTGAAGCAAGATCAAACGGGTGATGCGAATTTGACCAACAAGAACGTATCTCCGGCAGTGGGCTTCCTGGTGTTTTTTGCTTTGGCGTTTTCCTTCTTCAGCGTGGACTTGTTGATGTCTTTGTTGCCAACTTGGTACTCAACAATCTTCGGGATCTATACATTCTCGGGTATGTTCCAGGCCGGCATGGCTTTCTTGGCGATTGTCGTTGTTTTGATGAAACGTCATGGTTATGTAAAAGGTTATGTGACTGAAGAGCATCAGCACGACGTCGTGAAGTACTTAAAGGGCTTCTCTATTTTCTGGGCGTATATTGCGTTCTCTCAGTTTATGTTGATTTGGTACGCTAACTTGCCAGAAGAAACTGAATACTACATCATGAGAGCTCAAGGCGGCTGGATGGGCGTTTCTATGGCCTTGTTGATCTTCCGCTTCGTTGTACCTTTCTTGGCTCTTCTTCCTCGTGGAGCGAAGAGAAATGATAACCATGTTTTGTTGGTGTCAGCTCTTGTTTTGGTTATGCAGTACGTGGATATCTACTGGATGGTATATCCTAATTTCTTCGATGGTCATGTGACCTTTGGTTTCTGGGAAATCGGTATCTTTGCTGGTTTTGCAGGGATCTTCTTGCTGACGATCATGTCTTTCTGGAGCAAGCACAGCTTGGTTCCTTTGAAAGATCCTCGTCTTCACGAAGCGATCAATCACCACGTGGCTTACTAAGCTAGTGGTCGATTTGGCGGTTTGCGAGCTTGTCGCCGCCAAAGCTTCGGATATATCCTCGCGTAAAGAAGGGCCTTTTTTGGGCCCTTTTTTATTAAACGAAATTGTTTCTTTAAGGGTCCTGCAGGACTTTCTTTGGTGGCGTAAGGCCTCGTCATCCGTCAAATCTAAGTGACGTTTGTTTTCTTGCATTCTGTATTTTGACTTTTGATTCTGCTAAGCCTTGAGCTTGTTTTGGGGTCTCCCTGAGTATGAAAGAGGGAGGTTTTATGCGTCTGGCGATCTCGGTCTTTTTAATTCTTTCTTTGCTGATCTCAATTGATAGCTTTGCAGGAGTTTCCCCCATAAAGCTTCAGCAGTTGGTCGATGCTTATTATCTCAAGTTGGCGGAACCTCGCCCGCGTCCCTTACCGGATCCGCCGGAAAATGCGCCTCCTCCCAATACGCCCCCTCGGCCATCGCCTCGGCCTCCGCAGTGTTCTCCGGGGGGATCCCCCAGTCGATGTATTGATGCGGTTTGCGCACAGATGAGTCGATTTGAGTGTGACGACCGGGACGATATGTTGGAGGTGTCAGAGGCCTGCCGCAATGTGAATGGCGATTGTGTGCGCAGTATCTGCAGTCGGGTGAGTCGATTTGCTTGTGATGAAAAGGTCGAGGTCTTCGAGGTCACGGATATGTGCCGAGGTCTTTACGATGTGTCGTGCATTGATTATGTCTGCAATCG
>JANJTG010000386.1 GCA_024711265.1 Bdellovibrio sp.
TTTACCTGCCACCGTTCCATCTATCGAGCTTACGAGTTGAATGACTCCGGTCTGAGTATCTTTCCAAAACACCTGCGCGTGCGCACCATCAAGGCCCGCTTTAAGATTTTTCGCTTTCGCAACAAAAACAACATACCGTCCATCGGAACTCATACGCGAACTCTGAACATCTCCATCAGACAATAATGGTGCACTCGCCTCCATTGAGGAGATCAACTTCAAGTCTCCCGTTTGTAAATCCTTAATATAACCCTTTCTTAGAAATGAATTCTGAGTCTCACTTATCAAATTACTTGCTGCTGAATCAAAAACCACGAAACGCCCATTATCGCTAATCTCTGGAGATGCACAGTTATGATTTGCGGCAAATGCTCCGGTCCCATCCTTTGAGCTCATTAAAGATATTGAGTTGGACATCAGATCTTTAACATAAATCTGATTAAAACTTCCATCGACACCAGTGATCAAGTTAGTCGATTTACTGAGAAAGACAATTCGCCCGCCGTCTCCGCTTATTCTAGAGTTACTACTCGCACTATTGCCACGGTTCTCAGCGCTTCCGTCCTTTGAACTAACCAGTGTGATTGTTCCGGTATTTAGATCTTTGACAAAAATCTGCTTCGCGGTACTTCCGGGGAAAATATTGGTTGCTGACGATTCAAATGAGACATAACGACCATCATCACTTATCTGAGCTCCTGAACTCGTAGAATTTCCCTCAGTAGCACCAGTACCATCCACAGAACTTACGATTACCAATGTCCCCGTATTCATATCTTTACGAAAGATTTGTTTATTTGAACTTCCGGCAACCAGATTTGTCGAATTTGTCTCAAAAACTACATAGCGACCGTCTTTGCTAATATCAGGATTGTCGCTAGAACTATTGCCACGACCAGCGGCAGTTCCATTGGTTGAACTCACCAACTCGATTGTCCCGTCTTCAAGAGTCTTTCGATATATTTGTCTGCCCGTACTACCTGCAAATAAGTTACTTGCATTCGTAGAAAATACTACATACTTACCGTTTCCAGAAATCTGCGCAGAGCTAATCGCCTGATCTGCTTGATTCGCACTGGTCCCATCTAGCGAACTTGCTAAAACCACCACTCCCGTCTGTCTATCTTTAATAAATGCCTGATATAAATAAGTAGAACTGGACCCTGCTCCTACGACATAGTTCGTGGCCGGAGATTTAAATAGGACATATCGACCATCAGACGAAACCCGCGGAGATTCGTTATAGTTATTGCCGATTTCACCTAAACTATTCAGCGAAACGATACTACGATTTCCGTCACCAGTATCTAGGCCCAATATCTGCCTAATGCCGCTCGTGGTTCCACCAAACGAAACCCAAGCAACAAATCCTCCATCCGCCGAAATCGCCACGGATGAGGCATCGG
>JANJTG010000065.1 GCA_024711265.1 Bdellovibrio sp.
ATTCCTATAAGGATAGATATTTGTTTCTTCACGGAAAGAACTCCCTCCATTTACAGCAACGCAACCATATGAAGACTCTTCACATTGTTCATCGGTGGTAAATTCGGGTGACTAAAGAAAATGAATGAAATTAGCGCTCCCACTGAGGGCTCATTGGGAGCGCTTTTTGAGATGCTTCGATGAGGTTTCACCCCACACTTCAAAAAAGTAGCAGACTCTTTGACCATCAGCTACCGTGGGCACATTCGATATTTTGACCCGAATTCTGCTCCAACCCCTGGTCTTCGCAATCTGCCGCGATAACTCCTGTGCTCTCTTGACAACCTGCTCTTTCGTCTCAAAACAGTAGACTTTCACCATAAGAACGTCTAACCGGATCAAGTCATTTTTTGTTTCAAGATTCTGATGCTCCATATGCATTGCAAGTTCTCGCTATAAAAACATCTCGCTCAAGATACTCGTATCGTCCTCTACATCCTGACTAAATATATACAAATTCTCAAGTATGAATTTGATTATGATTGAAATAGATTACCGCTTAAGTATGATCCATTAAAGAGGACCTTAGACTGAAGGTGAAGAAGTGAAAAAAACTCTACTGGAAGAACTTTTAACGGAAAAAAGAATTGCCGCAAATCTAACTCAAAAAGAGGTAGCGAAACTGCTTGGCTATGAATCTGCTCAATATGTTTCCAACTGGGAGCGAGGTATTTCTCAGCCGCCCGCCCAAAGCCTAAAGAAAATTGCCCACCTGTATAGAGCATCTGCTGAGGAATTATTTGATGCTTTTTTATTAAACGCTATCCACAAAGCCCAGAATGATCTTAAACGCAAATTTAATATGGGCAAAAGATAGCCTAATGCACCTATGTTTATATCTCGGGAAGCGTCGACGTTACTCTATCCAATCCCATATCAACACATCCGGGTCGTGCTGTAGTTCGAAATGGGTTGATGGCAAGCGAGGCTCTTCTCGGTGATAAATATAATGTGCGGAACTGTTTTCTGTCTTGCCAGGGAAGAAGATATTCATGACCCATTTACCATTGGCATTTTTAAATACCATAGACTCTTCTTCCGTCGTTAACACAATATCATTCGCTACTTTCATCTGTTGTTTAGTTGATATGACAATAGAACCAGATATTTGCACGATGCTCCCATCGTAACTTCCCTCGCCGTTAATAGAAAGAGTATAGTCTTCCTCTTCACTCTTCCCGGACTCAGAATAATTGAAGGTCAATTTTTTATTATCTACGAAGATTGGCAAAGTAATTCGCTTGCTAGAAATAGCTCGACTGTAAAAGTCCAAATATATCTTATACTGCGAAAGGCCTGAAGATCTGATATTCAAAAGAACCTTATTTGTTTCCACCGCACCCCAGCGAATGAACAACTGACATCTTTTTGATGGAATACCCGAAGGAATCACGACCTGAATCCGTTTCGCGCTCCATGAACTGACTGTCATCTGGTGACTATCACAAAGAACTTGCGCGCGCCCCTGTTCTTCACCAAAACCGGCACCATAGATCGTTACCGTGTCACCGGCAGTAGTATCCTGCGGAAGTACATAATCAATTCCCGCATTGCCTTGAGCTATAAATCTTATGGCGTGATCGCCGACAGAGGCATTCATAATAAATACAAGATGATGCCACAACTTCCCGCGAGGAACTTTAAAGGCCACAGGCTCGCGCAAATTTTTAAGCTCACGACGACTCTGCAGAATCGCTTCTTGAGTCGTTGTATCCACCGCGTACGTCACAATACGAAAATCTTGTGATCCCTCATCCAATCCCGAAATTCCCATTTTAATATAAAAAATATTTTCCGCAGGACAATCGTTTGTACACAAGTCTGCTGGCGGCAATACTTTCATAACCCTCATCGACAACGGAGCAATATCCTCATACTCGACACGAACGTCCCCCGAAAGAATGTAATCCAAAGATTTAATTTCGTTTTCAAAAAGAGTTTCAGCCAAAGTAAAGCGCTTCAACCCCTGATCAATCTTATGTAATACTGACGCTGGGCTATGTATAAAAGCCCGATCTTCCGCAAATTCAAAATAGATATCCCGGAGACTTTTCCTGAATTCATTATGGAAGGCCTTATCCATACCTTCCCGGTATAGCGGCAAATACTCATTCACACTTAAATTCGGATGCGCATAGGCGCTGACAGCCATCTGCTCATACAACTGATGAACATAAGAAAAGCTTCCCTGATTCCATCGACTTGCCACGTAAGCAAAAAAGGATTGCTTTGTATAATACTTGGACCAGGGGCTATCGACAGCCTCGTCAAGATACATGTGCTCGCCATTCCCCAAATCCCGCGCAATCGCGCGGGGACCACTTATACTGAGATACTGTTGATAGGTCTGTCCCAAAGGAGTACTTGTACCTTCATTATAGGCCTTTAAACTGGTGATATTCCCCTGACGTCCGTAACGAAGGTCATAACCCCATTGAACCCCATGAAAAAGCTCGTGGATCAGAATATTCCTTAATGTAATTCCATACTGACGATTAAGATCTTCGTACTGTCGATACGAAATGTACATTTGTCCCAATGCCAACATCTCTTCTTCCGAAGCATTACTAAGATACTCGTCATTCTCATCTAGCGGATTATGCGAAAAAAAAGAAGCTGAGTTTACTACATGTAGAATACGGGACTTCATACCCCCCTGCTCAGTCACCCAAAGACGTGGAGCTCGTACTCCTAAAGCACTTAGGGATTCGCAGACACGTTTAGCCTCCGGAAGAATCTTTAAGGACACTTCCTCCTCCGTCATATCGTTATGAATGACGGCACTCCAGTCACAAGTTTCCCAATTTAAATCTGTCAACCACCCCAAAGTTGTAAGAAAATTTTGTTGTGAGGTGCTTAGAATTTTTGCGTCCTCTTTTTGGACCACTGCGAGGGACCAGCCATCAACTAAAGAGGCTAACGGAATATCGTAGCTTTGCTCCGCCGAATTCCATACCCCCAAAAGAGGCAATACCACCCCTGTTGAAAGACGAACCTTCGCCATAAGTTTCGCCGGAACAACTGGCACCATCCCCAAAGGAATCTTCAGGGTCATCTCCCTTTTTGTCTGCACACTATGCCCGTCCAATAGGTTGATACGCACGACGGGAGACACCACAATCTCCTGTCCCTCTTGAATGTCCCGTGCGGATCCCTTATTCAAAAGTATGCTTTAGGGGCTGCCTTGAGCTCCTGCGGGAACATGTAACTGTATTGAGTCTGGCCCCTGAACAACGAAGGGTCCTTGCTCCGGCATTATCGGACGATCAATCAAAACCGGCTTCTTTACCGGAGGGCGACCTTCACCTTCAGATCCACCTAAGTCTCTC
>JANJTG010000071.1 GCA_024711265.1 Bdellovibrio sp.
CCGATCTTACTATCCAACTTAGAAAGAAAACTAGCGACCAAGTCTTCTCGCTCTTGCCCTGAAACCGGGCGAACCCCTAAGGGGAATTCCTTATAAAGTTCTTTGGGAATTTCCAGCAAAAACCGCGACGGAGTCACGGGGCGCACAGCCCCGTTCTTCTTGCGTTGCTGACAGCGAGTCATGACCAAACGTTTTTTAGCGCGAGTGACGCCGACGTAAAACAGGCGTCGCTCTTCATCGATATCGGAACCTAAGTTTTTATGGGGCAAAAGATCTTCTTCTAACCCCGCCAAAATTACGACCGGAAACTCCAAACCTTTAGAGGCGTGCAAAGTCATCAGTTGCACTTTATTGGGATTTTCCTCTTCTTGAGACATATCATCCCGCAACAACATCGCATCGACGAAGGATTTAATACTTTCCACATCGTAAGCCCGACGGCCTAAGTACGCATCCAAAATACGGCCTAGGATTTCAACAACCATCCACTTCTTTTCCGCACTGGTCGGATCTGCGGCGGTTCCATAAACATAATCGCGATAGCCGATATTCTGGAAGAGTTCGACCATCTTGGCTCCTGGGGTTGAACCCACCTGAAAATCCAAAATGTTTTTGGGAAGGTCTTCGATAAATTTCATCAAGTCATCGATGGATTCGCCCGCTTTGTCTTGCACTTCCGCCTCTTTCCAAAAGCGGCAGGCATCAACAAAGTTAATTCTTTTTTTAAGAGCGAATTCACTCAATTTTTCAATCGTTGTGTCGCCAATACCCCGTGAAGGAACATTGATAATACGACGCAAAGACACTTCATTCGGAGCCAAGGCTTGTTTGAGGTAGGCCATCAGATCTTTGATCTCACGTCGATCAAAGATCGACGTTCCACCCGAGATATTATAAGGAATATTCGCTCGTCGCAGAGACGACTCGATCAGGCCCCCTTGGGTGTTTGATCGATACAAAATCGCAAAATCTTTATAACCGTATCCTTGGCGCTGAAAATGCAGAATCTCGCTGACGACAAATTCACATTCGTCTTCTTCCCGATCCAGCAAAAACATTTCGGGAAGTTCACCCGTTTCTTGAGCGGCTTCCGCACGAAGGACCTTGCCATGGCGATTTTTATTTTTGGAAATAGCGGCGTTCGCCACCGCCAAAATTTCAGAAGAAGACCGATAGTTTCTTTCTAGCTTAATGACTTCACAGTTTTTAAATTCTTGCGGAAAGTTCAGGATGTTTTTTACTTCGGCACCACGCCAACCATAAATGGACTGATCGTCGTCCCCAACCACGGTGACATTATTATGAGCCCGAACGATCTGATGGATTAAATCCATCTGCATTCTGTTGGTATCTTGAAACTCATCCACCATCACTTGACTGAACGAGCCCTGCACCTTCTCAAGAATATCCGGATGCTCTTTAAAAAGTTGTAAGGGTTTAATCAAAAGACCTTCGAAATCCACTACGCCCAGATGTTCTAAGCGTTTGGCAAATTTCGGCGCCAAAACTTCGGCCATCTCGTGATACTCGTCAAAGGCTTCGTTTTGCACCGCGATTCCCGTTCGGCGGTCATTGATCATCGCCAAAATCTTATCGACATCGAACTTATCTTTGCCTGAATTTTTGACGTCTTTAATAAGATCCTTCAGGATCGCGTTGCAGTCACTTTGATCGACAATTCCGAAATACGGTGAAAGACCTGCATGTTTATGAAAACGTCTCAGGATTTGCAGACCGAAAGAGTGAAAGGTCCCTGCCCAAAGACCTTTCCCTGTATTTCCCAGCTTAACACCCACTCGATGAGTGAGCTCGCGCGCGGCTTTATTGGTGAACGTGAGAACACAGATTTCTTGAGCCTTCGCGACCCTTTCTGAAATCAATCTCCCCGTTCTTGAGACAAGAACTGTCGTTTTGCCCGAACCCGCCCCAGCCAAAATAAGCAAAGGACCGTAATTGTGTTTTACGGCCTTCTGCTGTTCGGGGTTCAACCCTTTAAGCCAATCCATTTTACCGCGCTAATTTCAGATAAAAGATTATGTTCTGTTGTGAATCAAAGTACGAACTTCATCTTCAAAAACCACTTCGATTTTATCAGACAAAGCATCTTTAATGAAACCCATGCCAAATTTGGGATGTTGAAGTTTGGTGTTCTTTTCAAACTTCGCCTTCATGTTGTAACTTGCCGTGGGAGCTCCCTCATTGGCCATCAACATTTCATATTCGTTGCGATGGCTGGATTTGCGAGAGTTCATGGTTTGTTCACGTTTTTTCGCTGCCGCCCCCGTTAAAGGCTTGCCCGTGCGAGTTTGAGCTTTAGGAAGAGAATACGTTTTTTGAGACCCGCAGATTTCACATTTGATTTTCGCAGAAGTCGACGACGTGTGAGCCAGGACCACATGGTATCTATCAGCATCACATTTCTTACAGAACGCAAAAAAAGATTTCGCGACGGGGGGCAAGGTATTCATCGACATTTTTTCTTCCTATCTAGTATTGTTGTTTCAAATTATAAATCATCAATTTTTCATCCAGCTTCTTCTGTGCAATTTCACCTGCACTGAGGAAGAAGGGACCTTCACTACGTTCAATACGTTTCTGAAAGTCTAACATACTCTCTTCACTTTTCGGATCAATGAAGGTCCCAGTCGGACCATAATTTTCCAAAAATGCCAGGTCGGGTTCTTTATTAAAAAACTTTTCCCAACAATTCGTGTTTACCTGAACACGATAAGTGATCGTTTTCGCGTGAGAGTGAACTGGAGCATAAGCTCCAATCACCTCCAGATGGCCATAATGAGAGTGAAGCTTTAAAGCCGGACTTCCCCACTGGGTCATTCCTGAACACTGGTCCACGTTAGCATACCACAACCCAAAGGCCTTAGAAAGGAACCCCAAGCCATAGAATCCTTGCCCCTCAGGAACCAAGGAATTGACCGAACAAAGATTGTGAGCCACCCACTCGCCTTTGTGCATCGTCGGAATAATGATAAACAAGGACAAGGGAATCCAGTCCATTTCATCCAAAGAAGTGACTTCTTTCAACACGCTCGAAGTTTTAATGGGAGAACCCGTCGCCGGGAACTTTTGGGGATCAAGGGCTTCCCGCATCTCTTTGCTTAAAGCCGACGGTTTCGCAGCAAAACCCGCGACAAATCCGGGCATGACGGCACAGTCATAGAAAACCCAACGAGGCATCGCCATATTGGAAGGACCAAAAGCACGCTCTTCCAAAGAGTAAAGACGATCGGCAAAAGCCAACTCACTGATATCCAGAGGATCTTTAAAAATAGGCTCTTGCTGAAACCAATTAAGACGATGAACCGATCCAGGCTGAGCGATTTGGTTTTCTGGACGAACAAACACATAAGGGCGAATATCATCGCGCGCCATCCAGTTCGCTTTTGCCAATAAAGGATTCATCTATTTCGCCCCTCTGGGGACTTATCGTCCCACCATGTCTTCTGGTTTTACTATCTTATCAAATTCTTCGCCAGAAAGGAGTCCAAGATTGATGGCTTCTTCGCGCAGTGTTGTGCCGTTTTTGTGGGCAGTTTTCGCAATTTTAGCGGCATTATCATAGCCAATATGAGGGTTCAGAGCCGTAACTAACATCAACGAATGCTCCAGGTGCTTCTGAATCTGCTTTTTATTGGCCAAAATTCCCGTCACACAGTGGTCCGTAAAGGATTCACAGGCGTCGGCCAACAAACGAAGGGAGTTTAGCACGTTAAAAACAATCAAAGGTTTAAAGACGTTCAACTCGAAATGACCCGTGGCCCCTCCAATACTGACCGCCACATGATTTCCCATCACTTGCGCACAGACCATAGTCATGGCCTCACTCTGAGTGGGATTCACTTTGCCGGGCATAATTGAACTTCCGGGCTCGTTCTCTGGAAGCTGCAGCTCTCCAATCCCACAACGGGGTCCAGAGCCCAAAAGACGAATATCGTTGGCAATCTTCATCAAAGACACAGCCACCGAGTTTAAAGCTCCACTGACCTCGACCAGCGCATCATGGGAAGCCAAAGCTTCAAACTTATTTTCCGCAGAGACAAAGGGAATTTTTGTTTCATGGGCAATGGCCTTTGCCGCCTCCACCGCAAACTGTGGATGCGTATTTAGTCCCGTCCCCACGGCGGTTCCCCCCAGGGCCAACTCGTACAGATGAGGCAAGGTGTTTTTCACTCTTCGCAGGGAGTGTTTCATCTGGGTGGCGTAACCTGAAAACTCCTGTCCCAAGGTTAAGGGAGTCGCATCCATCAAGTGGGTGCGACCGATTTTGACGATGTCTTTGAATTCCTTTTGTTTGTGCTCCAGGGCTCGCTGCAGCTTTTCCATCATCGGCAGCAGTCGATGATCAATCTGCTCGGCCACGGCAATATGCATCGCCGTGGGGAAGGTGTCATTGGAGGACTGCCCCTTATTCACGTCATCATTGGGATGAATTTCTTTACTGGGAAGCTGAATCCCCAGCATATCCATCGCCCGATTGGCGATCACTTCATTGGCGTTCATATTGGTTTGCGTGCCTGAGCCGGTCTGCCATACCACGAGTGGAAAATGAGCATCCAACTTTCCGGCGATGACTTCATCGGCCGCTTTTACAATGACTTCGGTTTTCTTGTGATCCAAAAGTCCCAGTTTGTGATTGGTCAGGGCGGCGCATTTTTTAAGAATGCCCAAGGCGCGAATCATCTCTCGAGGAAAACGGTCCCCGCCAATGCGAAAATTCAGCGTGGATCGTTGCGTTTGAGCCCCCCAGAATTTATCCGACGGAACCATCACTTCACCCATGGTGTCTTTTTCAGTTCGAAATCCACTCTGTGCCATTACTCTCGTCCTCCCTGATTTTGAAAAACACTTTAACTCTTGCGAGCGACTTGGCCTACATGCGCTTGGTCAGTTGGGTAAATAACAAGCTCCTGAATATTCACATGAGCCGGACGAGCCACGCACCAGGCAATGGTTTCAGCAATGTCTTGCGCCGTCAACGGAGTCATCCCTTCATAAACTTTGTCGGCCTTGGCAGAGTCTTCAAAACGCACCAAAGAAAACTCGGTGTGCACCATTCCCGGCTCAATGTTTGTTACACGAATCTTGCTTCCAAGAAGGTCCATGCGCAACCCCTCGGATAAGGCCCGCACTGCAAATTTTGTTGCGCAATAAACGCCCCCTCCGGGGTAAGTCCATCTCCCGGCCACTGAGCCCAGATTGACGATATGACCAGAGTTCCGGAGAACCATGTGTTCCACCACTCCTCGGGTCATGAAAAGCAATCCCTTGATATTGGTGTCGATCATGGTCTCCCAGTCATCCAAGGAAGATTCCTGCATTTTATCAACGCCCTTAGCTAGTCCCGCATTGTTCACAAGAACATCCATGTGCGCGATCTCGCTGGAAAACGATTTTAAAAATTCACTCACCTCAAAACGATCTGAGATATCAAAAGCAGCCGTCTTCACACCGACCGAAGGAAACTGAGCTTTCAAAGTTTTTTCAAGCTCTTGAAGCTTTTCCAAGCGGCGCCCTGTCGCCAAGATAGAATATCCCTGCCCCGCCAACGCCAAAGCCGTGGCCCAGCCAATTCCCGAAGTCGCCCCCGTAATCAAAGCCCATTTTCCCATAACTTTTCACCTCACCCAAAAACGATAACAGTCCCACCCCCGAAAAGGTACCTGCTTCCCTTCGTGTCGAAATCGCCCCGCTCTTGATGCTCTGCAATGCAAAAAGGTACGACGTACCTCCAGGGCGGGAATTCTGGTAGGGTCGCGGACATATGAAATGTCCTTGTGGGTCCGAAAAAGAATATCTTAAGTGTTGTGGAGTTTATCATTCTGGCAAAGAGGTAGCGCCGACGGCGGAAGCGCTGATGCGATCTCGCTATAGTGCCTTTGCAAAGAATCAAATGGCGTATCTTCGTGATACGACCGATCCTCAAACTCTGGATCTGATTGATGAAGAAGCCAACCAAGAATGGGCGGAGCGAGCTCAGTTCTTAAAACTTGAAATTGTGAAAGCCGAAGAAAAAGGCACCAAAGGCACTGTCGAGTTTAAGGCGTTCTACACTGTGGACGATGAAGAGTACATCCATCACGAAGTCAGCACCTTCCGCAAACAAGCAGGTCAATGGTTTTTCAAATCAGGAAAAATCAAAGCGGAGAAAAAATAAATGAAATACTGGCTCATGAAATCCGAACCGGATGTTTTTTCCATCGATCAACTCAAAAAAGACAACACAACTTGGTGGGAAGGCGTACGGAACTATCAAGCGCGCAACTTCATGATGAAAGACATGCAAGTCGGTGACGCGGTTTTATTCTATCACTCTAATGCCGAGCCCTCTGGTGTTGCGGGACTGGCGAAGATTTCAAAAATCGCCGCTCCCGACAAAACTCAATTTGATAAAAAGTCAGAATACTTCGATGCCAAGGCCACCAAAGAAAAACCTATTTGGTATTGTGTGGAAGTCGAATATGTCGAGAAATTCAAAGAGGTCGTCAGCCTTAGCGACCTTCGCAACAATGAAAAATTGCAAGACATGGTGGTTCTGCAAAAAGGCTCCCGCTTGTCCGTACAACCGGTCGAGAAAAAACACTTCGATATCGTCAAAAAAATGGGCGGCCTTTAATCCATGAAACTTTTTTTGGCTCCGATGGAAGGTGTGGTGGATTGGGTGATGCGTGACACCCTCACCCGCCTTGGTGGCATTGACCAATGCGTGACCGAGTTTCTTCGTGTCACCGATCGCCTGCATCCAGAGAGCGTTTTCTATAAAAACTGCCCCGAACTAAAAACCAACTCCCGCACCCGCTGGGGAACCCCGGTCTTTGTGCAACTTCTAGGCGGCCACGCTGAGCCCTTGGCGCTTAATGCGCAAAGAGCCGTCAAGCTGGGAGCCCTTGGTATTGATCTCAACTTCGGCTGTCCCGCGAAAACCGTAAATCGTCACGATGGTGGAGCTTCCTTGCTCAAATCCTGCGATCGCGTTTTCACAATTGTCGATACCGTTCGCAAAGCGATTCCCTCAGAAGTCCCCGTCACTGCAAAAATTCGTTTGGGATTTGATGATCCCAGCAAATGCCTGGATATCGCCCAGGCTGTGCAAGAGGCCAATGCCACGTGGCTTACGGTTCACTGTCGCACTAAAACCGATGGATATCGACCTCCCGCTTATTGGGAGTGGATCCCGCAAATCAAAGAAAAAACAAAAATGAAAATCGTCGCCAACGGAGAAATCTGGAACGTCGGGGATTTTCATCGCTGTGTGGAAGTGACTCAGTGTGAAGACTATATGATCGGACGCGGAGTCTTGAGCAATCCATACCTCTTTCAGCAGATCAAACAAAGTCTGACCCACGAAAAGGTCACGGAGACCCATTGGGAGCAGACAAAACTCTTATTGCCCCAGTTTTTTGAAGCCAGCACTTTGTATATCAATGACTACTTCGCCGTGTCTCGCACTAAACAATGGCTCAAAGCTTTGTCGCTTAAGAACGCGGAAGCCAAACAGGTCTTTGATGAAATCAAAATTTTAAAGAAGCCCAAAGAATTTCGGGAAAACTTAGAGCGAATTTGCCGTTAAACTAGTGCGCGGCTCGATACATCGCCTGAACACCTTCTTTGGAAACCTCTTGATTCAAGTCTTCGACAGCTTGACGGAATGTTCTTTCGATCAATTCCCGATCTTTCTCCGTCAAACGCACCCCCGGCGCTTCGCCAATGAGCAGCTTCACAGCCCCTTCATTTAACTTTTGAGTTTTCATATCAACACCAAAAGTCAGTCCCTGCAGTTTGCGCGGCTCCATGGAAGCTCCTAAGGTCTTGCGCAAGATTTTTTCCATGGACTCTCCGTGGGTCGCCAAGGCGTTACGAGTTTCTGCCGCAGCCACACCTTCAGGAATAAACGCCAATCGATAACCACCCGAATATTTGCTGTCCGCAAGTCCCGCCAAGATCTTCGTTTTCTCTGCTTCATTCAAGGGACTCACCGCCACGGAAACGCAGTCATCCCCCGAGCACAAGGTTTTGAGTTTTCCTTGGCTGACAGATCTGCGAATGACTTCTTCAAAATATTTCTTTTGATCCTTAAAACTCTGGGTCACAGTCTTTTCGGCCGCACGGGTCAGTTCCAAAGCTTGATCGACATTCTTCGCAGAGGCCAAAGCCTCGGCCGTGCCCTTGAGATTTGCCGCCCCCAAACCAATGATATCCGCTGACAGCCCCCCTTGAGCGGCATCGTTCAAGTGCGCCACTTCGCGGCTGGCAATATGAATTCCGGGAGAAAAATTATCCGTCGCCTTCACATAATCTTGAATTTTCAGAACTGTGCTGCGCGGAAGCTCGCTCAATGCAAAGCGTTTCGTCAAAGCTTGAGAGATCTTATCCGGCTCTCCTTGATTCTTACGAACAATATCAAAAACATCTTGATGAAGAGTTTGCCCATCGACCATTCCCGTCCGCCCGACCTCATCACGAATACCTTTTCGTTGACGGTCCAAGCTGCTGAGCTGTCGACTCATGGACTGCTGCATAGAATCTTGAGCATAGTTTTGCACTACGTTGTTATTTTGACCTCGCGAATAACGGGCCGCCAAGTTGGCCTGGTCTGCCGATTGTCCGACACCGCCACGGAACCATGTTTCCGCATTGTCTTCTGTACGAAGAATTTTATTGTCTTTAAGATATTTCGAGAACTCCTCATTGGTTTCTCGGAAAATCTTATCCAGTCGTTTTTCTATGTCCTTGGGCACAGTGCCGCTCAAAGCAAAGCGCGAAGACTTAAAGTCGGAATATTTGTCGATAATCAGATCGGGAAATTCCTTCTGAAGCGCTTCCATCTTTGAAAACAAAATATCCTTGTGATAATTGGTCAAACTTGTGACCAGATTTTTATCCTTTAAGGTGTCGTTCAAAACCTTCATCTGACTATTCTCGACGTCAAAGAAGGTCATCTTAGCTCGAGTTCCCTTTTCGGCCTGGACAATCCATTTTTCATTCTGAGCAGTCGTCGCCGGAGAATAATGGAGATATTTATCAATCAACTCGCCTCGAGTTCTAAACGAAGACCGCGCCGTCAAAGTGGCAGCGGATTTTTCAACCTCAACCCCGGCTTTTTCGACTTTCGAAAGGCGACCTGCTGCTGCAACAACTCGAGCGCCTTTGATAAAGTAACCAGCAAAAAGCGTCGGATCGATCACATTCCCAACAGCATAACATTTAAGTTCTTCACGAGCCGTTCTGTTATAACAAAGATAACGATCATACTGCTCTTTGATCTTCACTTCCGCCGCATCCAACAGACTCGACATTTTGAATTTTTGTTCGGCCGTCAGATCCGTGTCGTCACGAGCTCTCTCGGAAATTGGAACATAGGGTTTCGGGCGCATTCTATCTGCAGAAGACTTAAAAGCTTTCATGTCCTGGGCTTGAACATAAAGAAAAGTCGCCGTGAATTTATCCAGTTTGTCGTCAGGAAGCTTGTTATACCGATGATCGTCCTTCACCAGATCTCGTTTACAAAGAATCGACTGATTACACTGTTTTAAAAACGCTTCTCGCTCACGCGTGCTTTTCTTGAAATTCTCCCAACCCTCTTCGACAAACTCCCCAAGGGAAAAGGCCATATCTTTGATCGAGATCCCCAGATCCACCATGGCGTTTTTATAACCACGAAGACACGCAATGCCTGACTGGGCTTGATATTCTTTGAGTTCTTTACAAAGACTCTCAAAATCACACTTCCTCATCAGAGGAGCCCACTCCGAATTCTTGGCGGACAACTCCTGACAACGGTGGCCCTCTTGCTCAACTCGACATTGCAATTCAAATTTTTCGACCAGCTTGAACTCATTGGAAGAGCAGGTTTTTCGGTCTTTCTTGCAAAGAGAGTAAAGCAAAATATCCTGCGCATCAAAAGCGTGGGCAGTCAGCGATGACAGGAGGATGTAGGTCACAATTTTTAAGAGCATCAAAACAAGGTACCTCGTTGAAACTCTTCGGATTATTTTGAGAAAAATTGAATGCCTTTATTGAAATAACTCAATAAAATCATAAGGGCCCTCATAGAACCCCGTCCTAGAGAGCAAGACCTAGAGCTGTCTTAAAACAACTTCTGAAAAATCCAATAGGGACTTTTAGATTTGATCAATTGAAGCTTGAAGTGATTGGCGATCCATTTCATGGTTTTTTCTGAGAAAAACACGACATGTGTGAGGTCTCGTCGATAATGCCAGTCGTGAAAAGACGCTTCTCCCCGATGACCCGACGTCATCACAGCCAAGATCCCCCCAGGTTTGAGCAAACGCAACTGTTTCTCGATTTCTTGACGAGGATTGTACAGATGTTCCCAGACCTCAGTGCTGGTTACAAAGTGATAGGTGCGGCGCAACTGCTCTTGGTCTGGATGATAATAAAGATCGTAATTGAAGGCCTTATACCCTTTGGCTGTGAGAAGTTGAGACAACACCGCCGTAGGACCGCATCCAAAATCCAACACCGATAACTGGGCGGGCGACATCCCCGCCGCCCTAAAATAATCTTCAATCCCTTGAATGAGAGGCTCAAAGAAGGCCTGATAACCAGCCGAACTGGGATTGTTTTCATGTTGATCGTAACGCTGTTTTTCTTCCTGCGGACCGAGACGCTCTGCAGGATTCATAAAGATCAAATCACACTGTGCGCAATGAAAATAGCTCCGCTCGGGCTTTCTTTCCACTTTAAAGGGGGCTGAATCTGGGGTTTGGCACAGTAAACAAATCATCTTAGAGAAACCTTGTCTCCCCCCTGTCCCTATGTCAAAAGGATTCATGGCTAAAGTCCTCATGTACAAAAAAAATCCCTGCCCGTACTGCGACCGCGCAATCAATTTTCTTGAAAGCAAGGGCATCGCCTACGACGTCGTGGATTTGACAGACCAACCCGAAGAAATTGACAGAATTAAATCCGAAACTGGCTGGAGAACCGTCCCTATTATTTTGATCAATGGAAAGTTGATCGGGGGATACACTGATTTGAAGGCTCTTGACGAAGAAGGCA
>JANJTG010000158.1 GCA_024711265.1 Bdellovibrio sp.
TCAAGGCGCGATCAGCAGCGACGAAGGTTTGAGTGTGGGACCTCTTCTGAAAAGCCTGCCCCCGGAAAAATGGAGATCAGAAACTTTAAATAATCCTCTTATTTCGCCCACGCTTATTTCTAAAGATGCAAAAACCGTGTCGGTGATTGTAAACATCAAACCCCTCAACACCCAAGAATTGCTACACCTTCGTCAGAATCTTGAGGTCACTGCTTCTGCGGCCGTGCCATTTTCCCAGGTTGAAATTGGCGGCACGCCCGCAGTGCAAACAGATGTCGGGGTTCTTCTTCAGAATGAAATTCGCAACTTTGTGGTCTTGGGATTTATCGCCTGTTTTGTAGTTTTAGGATTGATATTCGCAAACTGGTCCCCATTGATTGTCTCGTTCATTGTTATTCTTAGCGCCAATATTATTGTCCTTGCAGTGATGGCCCTTGCCGGATTTCCTTTTTCTATTTTATCCAGCACCATTCCCATTCTGACCACCGTTGATGTGGTTTCTTTGTGCATTCATACCTTATTGCGATTTACCGAGGAACGAAAGAATCAGCCACATTTAAATCATCATCAACTTGTCAACTACACCTTTAAGGTTCTTCTGGGACCCAACTTAATCGCCTCAACAACCACCATGATTGGGTTTCTTGCTCTTTTAACGGTGAAAGTGCCCTTGATTCGTGATTACGGAATCACGGCCGCAGGGTCCATTATTATTGGCTGGATTGTCACAAACTTACTACTTTTCCCTCTTCTGCACTTTCTTCCTGAACCTCGGGCCCGCGAATGGGCCTGGAGCAAAGCACGCTGGGCCCTTTATTTCTTCCGTCGCTCCGGGGTATGGACATTTCTTATTATTCTGGTCTCTTCCGCTTTGGCCTTCAAAGGGCAAAGCCTTTCGTGGTCCGCTCGACTTTTTGATGATCTTCCCACTAACCATCAAGTTCGTCTTTCCACTGAAACTATTGATAAAGAGCTTGGTGGCATGATTCCAGTGGATATCGAGCTCAAAGGAGCTTCCGACGTTTGGAACGATCCCACTCTGCTTGCAAAACTGGATAACCTTCTTAACGACATTCGCAATATCAAGGGGGTTGGCAGCGTCGTTGGTCTTCCTGACCTTGTGGCGGCAGCTAACATCCATCACTCTAGACTTCCCGCAAGTCGATCCGCTACGGCGGAGGTGTTTTTTCTTTATTCTTTATCCAGCAACAGTCCTTTAAAGAATTTCCTCAACACCGATTCTTCGAACACTCGCATTTCGGTACGAACTCAAGACCTTCCCGCCAATGAGCTTCACTCCCTGGTGGCCCAATTAAAAAACAAGGCAGAAGAAAGCTTCCCCGAAGTGAAGGTGGAGGTGACTGGAATGGGCTCTACCATTCATCACCTCAATAACGAACTTTCCCACGAGTTGATCTTTGGGTTTTGGCAATCCATGGCGGCCATCTGTCTAGTTTTGATTTTCGTCTTTCGATCCGTACGCTGGGCATTGGTGGCGTGCATTCCAAACTTAGTCCCTCCCGCAGCTCTTTTGGGATTTCTGGCGCTCTCTGAAACTCCGATCAAACCCAGTATCGCAATTATTTTTTCCATTGCTTTGGGATTGGCGTTTAACAATACAGTTTATCTTCTGGAGCGATTGCGTTTAATCCAAAAAACCTCCAAATCCAAAGAACTCGAGATCGAAAAAACCTTGTGGCGAGAGGGAAATCCCTGTTTGATCTCTACCATGACCTTGTTAGCGGGATTTTCTGTTTTTATGGCCTCCTATTTTGCCATGAATCGTATTTTTGGTTTTTATATGCTTTTATCAATGCTGGCAGGTCTGGTCGGCGATTTGATTCTTCTTCCGACTTTGTTGAAAACTTGCCCCTGGCTCTTGACTTCAGTACCTTGGAAAAAGGAGAAGGTTATGGCGACGACGGCAGCATTCTTTTTGGCCTTTATCATATCCCTTTCACCGATCCCTGTTCACGCCCAGAGCGTCACGGTTGAAAAGATTGGGGAAGAAATGAGCTCTCGATTGCGATCTCGTGATGAAGAGTTTGTGGTGAATATGAAGATCATTGAAGCGGATGGCTCCAGCAAAGATCGTCAGATGCAGATTTGGCGCTTAAGCCCACAAAAAAAAGAGCACTATCTTCTTGTTCGCATGCAAAAACCTCAAGACCTCAAAGGGACAGCTCTTTTAGCAACTCTCAAAGGGGAACAAGAAGACAAATGGGTCTATCTTCCTTCGACAAAACAGACCAGACGTCTGACCGGAGAAAGCGGCCAGGGGGGAATCTTAGGCTCTGAGTTAAGCACCGAAGACTTTGATTTCAACCGCGAGCAGGGCACACAGAATACTCTTAAGAAAGAGCTCGAGATCAAAGGCAAAAAATATTTTCTAGTGGAAAGTGACGTGAATGCCACCTCACCGAACTATTCCAAAGTGGTGAGCTATATCGCCGCCAGCGACTTCCTGCCGGTGAAGGCTGAGTGTTATGACAAACAAGGAAAACTTTTAAAGATCTTGGACATTACTGGATATAAGAAGGTCACAACGACGAAATGGCGCGCGGGAAAAATCAAGATTCGCAATGTTCAGAACAAACGAGAAACAGAGATTACGATTTCCCAAGTTAAACTGGACAAGAACTTAAAAACCACCCGTTTCACTCCAAAGGCTTTATCCGAGGATTAAAGATGGCTCGGTCTTATCAGGGGCGACCAATAGATGCGCACCCATTGATTCTACAAGTTAATTCAAACGACCAGTTGATATCTCACGAGAAATATTTCTCATAAATATTTGAAGAAATACTCCGATAGGGTGGATGCAATGATACACAACAGGGCAACAACCAAGCAGGACTTTTGCCAGAAAAGCGGACTATGAACTTTTTCTCTTCTTTAAAACTGAGCCATAAACTAGCCGGATCATTAGGGGTAATCATCCTCCTCTTTATAGGATCTGGATTCTTCTTGAATATAACGATGGGTAAACTAGGCAAACTTCAAGACGAAGGGGCAAGGCGCTTTCAGGACAGTCAAGATGTTGGAGAAATCTTAGCCCGAATGGAAGGGTTCTATGCCATCGTTGGTGATGCGGTGATCAATCTGGACCTGGAAGAAACAAAAAGAAATCTGGACGAGTTTAAGACTCAAGCCGACGCCGACATCAAACGAGTTCATGATCTCGTTGATAGTCCCGAAGAACGCATTCAGGCTGACGAATTTGAAAAAGCCTATCGTGGATACCTCGACCTCTTTGAATCTAAAATGATCCCCGCTCTTAAGCAATCCAATACGATTGACGCCAATATTCGCAGTATTGATGGATTAATTGATCAGCAACGAGATCTCACTCGAAAACCTCTAGAGGCGATTGCGACCTCTCTTAAAAATGAATCCTCTAAGGGGGATGAGGTTTTTGATTCCATCTTTAAAAGCGGTCAATCCTGGTCCATTGCCATTTCAGCCATAGGAGCTCTTGGCGCCGCCCTTATTGCTTTTCTTCTTTCACGATCCCTCACCTCTTCCTTAAGATCCGTGACTCAGACTCTCGCTTCGGGTTCCTCTGAGGTGACTCAGGCCTCGGGACAGATGGCCCAGGCAGCCCAAACTCTTTCCGCGTCGTCAACAGAAGCCGCCGCTTCACTGGAAGAAACCGTGGCAAGTCTGGAACAGCTTGCCAACATGGTTAAACTAAATTCCGACAATTCAAAGAATGCAGCCACTCTTTCTCAAGAAAGCACCACGATCGCCGAAGTCGGAGATAAAGAAATGTCGGAACTTGTCGTGGCAATGAATGAAATTTCCAATAGCTCAAGAAAAATGAGCGACATCATCACGGTCATTGACGATATCGCCTTCCAAACCAATCTATTAGCCCTCAACGCCTCCGTCGAAGCCGCTCGCGCTGGTGAGCAAGGTAAAGGTTTCGCAGTTGTCGCCGACGCTGTCCGGGCCTTGGCTCAAAGAAGTGCCACCTCGGCAAAAGAAATCGATAATCTTATTAAAGACAGCGCCGAGAAAATCAACTCCGGCGTCACCATCGCCAGCAAAAGCCGAGACACCTTAAAAAGTATGGTCAGCTCCATCAAAAAGGCCAACGAACTCAACGGGCAAATTGCCGAGGCCAGCCTTGAACAATCCAACAGTCTTGAGCAAATCAACAAAGCGATGACCCAACTAGATCAAGCCACTCAAAACAATGCGGCATCTGCGGAAGAAACCGCTGCGACTTCAGAAGAACTTTCTTCTCAAAGTGAGCTTTTACGTCGAACAGTCGTTACCCTCACGGAAATAGTGGAAGGAAAAGACAGCTAAAGTCCAAAGGACTCAAATACTCGGTTGGCAATAAGCATCTCTTCTTCCCAATCCAGCGGATCTTCAGGTAGATACAAGGGATCTTCAATGGTCCCTCTGTGAAACTCCGCCAACTCTTTCTGGGCTTTTTTCCAATACCTGTGTTGCCATTGTCTGTTGGTATTTAAAGTAAATAGCTCGCTGAGTTCTAGACCTCGTCGAACCGCCTCTTTATTCATCTTCTTCTGTCCCGGAAAAACATAATCAACGGCTTTTGGGATGTCCGCAGGCTCGATGAGCTCTAAAGCCAAATAGCTAACATAAAGAAGTGCTTGCAAATAACTGCGATATTCTTCTTTAGATTTCGAGAACCATTTATCTTCCCCGCCCGGACGATAGATGCTTTTATATTTTTCAAAAAGTGGGGAAAGTCGAGATCCCAACTCATCCCCAAGAGCCAGATCCAAGGTAATAACAAGACTTTCCGCAAAATTCAGATAACGGCAGACATCGCGCTGTTCTCTCGGGGCCGGAGACAAATGCCTCCATACGATACGATGGTTTTGTTCGTGAAAAAGCGAGATGGCGCTATAAGAAGACATTGTCTGAAGATAACTGCTGGGATCCGCGACTTCTTGATAATGATCTTTAAACCACAAAATCTCTGATAAGATAGGACTGTATTCAATCTCATCTTTAAACAAATCATGTGAACTTAAAGAGCGCATTGTTGAACAAACACGCGGCAAAAAACTTCCCCCCAGAGACAGATAAAACTTTCGGCTTTCGCGATACAACCGACTTAAAGACAACAACTCTGTATCAAAGGGATACTCAGCTAAAACCAGTTTTGAATACCTTTTGGATTTAGGAACACTAAATAGCGTATTGAGGTCCTTAAGAAACTTTTGCACCTCAGAATTCTTCACTTTCATCATTTACCTCTTTTAAGCGAAGTCCCGGCTAAGCGTATTTTGAATGCTAAATATAATCTTCAAAAAGATTCTGCACTTGTTCAGGGGGAAGTTGATAGGTGATGGCTCCCAATTCCTTCAAATAAATCTCTAGAATCTGAGTTTCACTAAGCTGCGGGAACTCTTGCTTCAATGATTTTATCAACAAAGACTCTGCCTCTTTGATCATTTGCCCCACATCACTGCCCGCATTTTTTTCAAGATAATAGAGAACAAACAGATAAGGCATCTTTTTAACATCTATGAGAATCTGCCGCAGGCGCTCACGAATGCCCACCGATCTGGTTCGTTCAATATTGAAAAAATGGGAAATAATAAATTTATAAGCTTCTTCGAGGGCGGTCTTTTTCTCTTTGCCAAAATAATAATAAATCAAAGAACGAGTGATCCCAGACTCCCGAGAGATCTCAGAGAGCGTCCATTTGAGGTGTCCCTTGGCAACCTCCATCTTGAGGATTGCGTTACACACGGCAAAATAGATGTCTTCTTTGGACTGCGTTGTCGCCATAAGGGGATTTGACAAGAACTCTGGAAAACTGTCAATGGAAGATGCCTTTTTCGACAGAATCGCCCCGAACCTGTCAACTCGATTCAGCGACAGCCCCTCTAAACCGAAATAAATTACCTCCATCTAAAAGAAGGAGACTTTTTATGTTTGCAATGGATTCTGTAGTTCAAGGCCTAGGTCAAAAGTATCTTAAAACCTACTCAAACCATATGAGCGTCAAACGCCGCGATCTGCTCAATAAGCAAGAGGCCAACTTTAAAAGCCTTAAACGGGCCCTTTCTGGAACCCGTATCTACAATGACCTCCGTCTTTCCCATATTCACACTTACGAAGAATACGTCGCCCACGTCCCCGTCTATGGCTATGACGATTACGCTCCATATACCGACATGATCGCCGCAGGCCATAAGAACATCTTATTTAAGGATAAGGTCGAATACTTCGGCCTTTCCTCGGGAACTTCCGGAAAAGATAGCAAACGCGTGCCTTACAACGAAAAAATGATCCGTATGTTTCTAAAATCTCAAAAGCGCATCGCCAGCAAACTCAGCACCTTAGAGCCAGACATGAACTTTCTAAAGGTCGGACGACTGACCTTCGGCTCAGACCCCTATCTGTATTCCCAAAATGACATCAAGTATGGATATATCTCAGGAATTTTAAGCACTCGCGTTCCTAAAGCCTTAGCTAAAAATACATTTCCGTCTCGCGAAGTTTTAGCTATTTCCAACTGGGATCGTAAAATAGAGATGTTGATGACAGAGTCCCTAAATCAAGACATTCAAGTCGTCAGCGGCATTCCTACTTATCTCATCAGTATTTTTGAAGCCATTCTCAAGAAGACAGGAAAAACGTACATCAATGAAATTTGGCCGAATTTGAAGGTCTTTATCTATGCAGCAACGCCGATCAAACAATACCAAGAACGAATCAATCGTTTGGTGGGTCACGAGTTGAACTACTACGGCGTTTATGCTGCGACCGAAGGAGCTATTGGACTGCCCTATGAAAAGTTTCAAAATGGACGACAGCGATATCTGCTGAATCCGGATCTTCTTTACTCTCTGACTCCGATCCATGACGCGACAAAAAACCTGGGCTTGCATGAAATCGCCATGGGGGTTCCTTACTATATCAACATCGGATCACCGAATGGCTTAATTCACTATTCAATGAAAGACGTGATCACATTTGAAGAAATTAATGGCGATCTTGTTTTTGAATTCGTCGGACGCAAAAGCACTGGAATGAATCTGGCCGCTGAAAAAGTCAGCGACAATGAAATTCTAGACTGTTATCTGGCCACAAAAAATCTGACCAATATCGATCTTCGTCACTTCTTTTTGTCTCCCATTCTTAACGAAGGGAAGGCTTCCTATCTTTGGACCCTTTTTGTTCCCGCTCACTCTGAAGTGAATACAGAAGAACTTGCGCAAACTTTAGATTTGGAAATGCAAAAACTGAACGGAGACTATAAAGATTGCCGAGACATTTCCGTCCTAGGCCCCGCTCAAGTATGCTTAAAAAGTGCTGACTATCTGCAAAAGTACTTCGAACAAAATCGCAGCCGCGGGCAATTTAAAATGAAGACCACTTTTGAGACAGCGGAAGAGTACTTGAATTTCATGCGTCAAAACATAGAGCATGGGGAGACTTTACAATGATCTTCTGGTTGATCTTTGTTGGTTTTCTTTCAGCTTTCGCCCTGGGACCCGCAAGCTTTAATATCATTCGCTCTTTGATCACCCAAAAAACCTGGCCATGGGCTTCCATTGCGGGTTTTTTACTGGGAGATCTTATTTATATTGGTCTGGCAATAGCCTTATTGCGGAGCCCTCTTTTGCAAGAGCCATGGTTAAAAACGCTCTTAACAGTACTCACCGTATTTTGTTTGGTTATTTATTCTGGAAAGATCCTGCTCCCCAAGAGGGCTTCATCAGATCTGGTCAAGGAACCACTCTCCAACCCCAGCTTTAAACAAAGTCTTCTCCTGACGTTAACCAATTTCCATTTGGTTTTTATTTATGCAGGACTTTTCGCCAATCTCAGTATCACAGCAAACTCCCTTCTTTACTGGGGAGTCATCGCTTACTTCACGGCTTTTATTCTGACATTTTTGGGGATGCTCTATGGACTTCAGATTTTTCAAAAGTCTTTAAGAAATCTTTTAAGACGGTTTGAAGTCATCGCTGCCTGCGGATTTTTAACTTTCTCGCTCTATATATCTTTGGAGATATTATGAAACATTTTATTTTACTCCCCCTCATTCTACTCACCTCGATTATTTCGTGGGCGGACTGTGTTCTTAAGAACGAACTTCACGGACAAAAACACTATATTTGCCAAGCTCCAGGAACCACCAAGTCCGTACATCTTTTAGATCTTTCCGGGAGCTTTGCAGAAACCGCCTATTATCATGGTTACTTTCTGCGTAACGAAATAGAGCATGGTGTCCTTAAAGGAGTTCAAGTCAGAACAGAGAGAGCCTTTTCTGAACTTTCTCAAAGCGACCGTGAACAGATCATGCTCATAAAAAAATGCGTTATCGATAACTACCGTCAAAGCGTGTCTGACGAATTCAAACTAGGACTAAAAAAGCTTCATTCCGGCCTAAAAGATGCAGGCAGCGTGGTCGATTGGAAGACTTTTGAAGAAAGCAATTATATGGTCGAGTTTTCAATCTTTACCGATTCGATGCAAAGACAGATGAGTGAGAACTCCAGAAAGGGTAAGCTCAAAGTCTTTGCCTCTTGTGCTCCGTATCTTGTGGGTAACGCTTTGGCGAAACCCTTTAAGAAGCTCGCACAAAGTTTACGTTCTATTAAAATGGGTTGCACAGGGATCAGTGCGTCGGCGTCAAGCTCCAGGGATGGGGCCCTTATCCACGGACGAAATTTCGACACGGGCCTTTTGGGTTTTTATGAACCCGCCCAGGTTGTCGTCATCAACCGTCAACAAAATGGAATCACCTCTGTAGGGCTTGGCTCTGCAGGACTTCACTATGCCGGAGGCATCAGTGGATTTAACAACTATGGACTTGCCGTGAGCCTTCATGAACTGCAAACAGAAGGCACCAAAATAAGTTACACGAACGGCAGCTCGGACATCGCCCCCTATTTACTGCACTCTGTAATTATGAAAGCGCGCACCTTGGATGAAGCCATAAAAATCATTCAAACACGCAAAGGGTTCGGGGCCTGGACTTTTTTTATATCGGATTCGAAAACAGATGAATCCGCGTCCATTGAAATGAGCGGCGACACGGTCGCTGTTGCTCGCCGTGTGAGAAATAGATTTCTAGGGCAAAGCAATCATTTCATCGCCCCGGAGACAAACAAAGAAGGTTATGAATACAGTTTGAACAAAACTTTAGAGACGCGAGCCCGCCTTAAGCATGTTTCGCGCACCCTTCAAGAAGACTGGGGCTCCATTGACAGTCAGTGGGTGATCAATCGTCTTTCAGGACACTTTGACGAACTTGTGGGCCCTCGAAGCTTTGGCAGAACCACCACGAAGGTTTACACCGCAGCCACTCATGTCATGGTTCCCGCCAGACAAGAATGGTGGATGAGTATTGGTGAAACCTATCCAACCAACAGATCTCATTTTGTCGGCTTTCGATTATTAACGAACTCTTCCCAGCCCGTGGAAATAATTGGCACAACAAAAGCTTTGGAGGACCTCAGTAAACCGCACTGGTATGACTCTATGAATTTTTACGTTAAGGCTTATCTCTCGAACGAAGAAGATCACAAGACGCTTTCTGGAATTGATCGCACTTTGGGCCTTTTAGAAAACGCAATTCATAAAGCTCAGGAAGATCATATTTACGAATTCCCCTATCATTTTATGTGGGCCCGGATCAAAATCTATCGCGCCACCAAGGCCCTTATGCAAGGGCAGCGGGAAATGGCATACTTCGATCTCACCGAAGCTCAAGAGAAATTAAATGAGATTTCCGACAAGATAGGTCTCCAACTGCACCCCTATGAGAACTTCCAACTTAATTTATGGAAGTTTCGGGCAGAGACCCTCAAACCACAGACCAAGCAGAATAAATCCCTTCAAGGACAGTCCCAAATCAATGCTCAATATCTTATGAAGGGTCTTATTCAGCAATATCCGCAACAAAGCGAACTTTATGACCTTGAATGGAGTCTTGGAGAAAATGCGCAGCTTTATATAGTATTAGATGCGGAAATTCGTTTTGGCACCGTTGAATAACTGGATCATTTACTTAGTCTCAGCCAGAATGCGGCTGAGACTGCCATCTTTTTTCATTTCATCAATGGTCTTGGAAAACATAGCGGCTAACTGGCGCCCTTCGTCGTCATTTTGAAAAGCGTAAAATACTTTTAATCTTGAAAGTGGTGCTTTGCGATCGAACTCAACTCCTTGAACGCCACTTATCTGTAAAGCTTTTTGTCCCGAACGCTCCTCGACCACGAACGCATCCAGAGCCCCTCTTGCCAGTTTTTTCATATTAATGACGTCCTCAGGGGAATACTCAAACTTGACCCGTCGGTTATTGAGAAGATCCTGCGAATATGTATAGCGAAACGTCAATCCCACTTTCTTGCCTTCAAGGTCTTTGATTGTTTTTAGAGGAAGTCCTTTACGATAAAATACATAATCTGTTTTATAATAAAAGGGTGTGCTTTTTGCGGATACTTTAGGAACGGAGTCATCTAAAGCGGGAAAGAATCCTTGAACTTTATTGGTTGAAAAAGCCAAAAGAGCTTTTCCTGGAGGTTGAACCAAAATATCTAATTCATAGCCATTTCTCTTGGCGATCTCTTTTGTTAGCTGAATGAAAAGTCCATTGTTCGCATCTTCAACCATCAGGGGAATCGGGATACTGGAAAGTTTTAAAACTTTCGCATCTGCAAAAGAAAGAAAAAGCAAAAGCACCATGACGTTCAAAAAAATTTGCATACTTAAGTAAACTTTTTTTACTTTAAATTAGCAAGAGATTTCAAACATCTCAGTCCTAAAAGCTAACCCAGTTTTTAATCCCCAAGGTGGAGTTTCTTTTACCTTGAAAACCGTCCCGAACCACAACTTCAAAGCCCTCACGCCTTAGGGCTCGCTTCAGACTCCCCTTGCACGCATAGGTTGACAATAGACTTTTGTCC
>JANJTG010000163.1 GCA_024711265.1 Bdellovibrio sp.
AAAGTAGCTTTCAGTTGATTGCTCATGAGCCATTGGAGAAGTCACTTTCCACTCCATGTTCATTTGCATTCCTGCAACAGGGTCACGTTTTGAACCTGTGTTGAAAACAGAAGGAATCATAGCTGTCGCGTCGAATTGGAAGCCCCAACCAACAGAAACATTCGCAGGTTGGAATGTCGCATTTGTGATGTACTTACCGATACCGTCAGCAGAACCGCCGGCAGTGTAAGTTACACGGTAAGAGAAATCCACAACTGTCATGCCGAAACCATTTTCGTACTGAACGTTGTAAACCTTAGATTGAGGAATGTTCCAACCAGAAAGATCAGACCAGCAAGTCAAACCTTTAGGAAGAGCGTTTGCTGTGTCGATTTTGATGTTTACAACAGGGCGACCCGCATTGATTACGGCGAAGATTTTTTTACCGATGTTGATGATTTGATCTACAACCAATTCAATTGCATTCAAAGGATTTACATCACCTTGTTTGTCGCCAGTGAATTTAGGCGCCAAAGGCATTTGAGAGTTGCAGTCTTCAAGAAGACCTACTTTTTTTGCAAACAACGCTGATTGAGCGTATTGCTCTGTAACGTCAGTTACTTTTACTTTTTTGATTTCGAAATAAGCTTTGTCGATAGCAAATGCAGAAGATGCCATTCCCAAAGTCAACGCCATTGCGATTAGTGAACGAATCATGAGGACCCCCTATTAATTGCCAGGGGTCATATCAAGGGGAATACGAGCTTTCAAATGAAAAGAATGGATGCCATTTTATTTTGCACGATGCGCTGTGCTACCAGCGTTTAGTCAACGTCAGCATCGGAAATATCCAAGTTTTGGAGTTGGACGCAGAGGATTCCACACTGCTGACTGTTTTCTTTGTATAATTTGCAAGATAGTAGTTCAACGAGGCTCCCACATTCAGCCCCTCCCGTACCTCAGGAGAAACTCCAAACTGCAACCAAATGCTGGTCCCTTCCCAGTTCTCTGTGGTGGAACCAGAACTGTAGGTCGCGCGACTGAGGAGGTTGTAGGCCCCGCTAAGACTGAAGATCTCATTCTTTCCAAACTGCCACTTCAAATACGGTCCCGTATCTTGAGAGGCAAAAGTGGTCGTCACCGCGTCCGAGTCCGAGTGCGAAATACCACCAAAATTCCAGCCTCCCCACACCGTCTTGTTAAAACTAAAAAGGACGCCCAAATTATAAAAATATTTAGAGGATGTTTTTGTGGAAGAGGTCGCTAAACTGTCGGACAAATAGGTCCCACCCAGCTCAACAAGAACCCCGGCTTGAGCTGGCAATGAAAACAACAAGAAGAATGAAAACAAGTATTTCATCACGAAATCTTATCGGCGCGCGCCCGGATTTCTCCGAGGGGACCCCATGGAATTTAGACTAACGTCTTTCCAACAAGGCCGCATAGAATCCGTCAAATCCCTCTTTGTCTGGACGAAGGTGGATTTGTTTTAACAAAGTCCAGTGCTGCCCATACTCCGCCATGAATTTTTCAATCTGTTTTTCATTTTCGCTGGGAAGCAGACTGCACGTCGCATAGACCAGGCGTCCGCCCTTTTTGGTCAAAGGAGCATAGCTGGTCAGGATCTCGTATTGAAGATCCTGCAGGCGATCAATTTCTTCATCAGACAATTTCCATTTAGAATCAGGATTGCGGCGCAAAACACCCATGCCCGAACAAGGCACGTCCAACAAAACACGATCTGCTGTGTCGTACATACGTTTGATCACCTTGTTGGAGTCAATCAGACGGGTCTCAATCACATCGACACCGTCACGGCGAGCTCGCACTTTAAGTTCTTTCAATTTCCACTCGTGAATATCCAAAGAGATGATCTTCCCTTTGTTCTTCATCAACGACGCCATATGAAGACTCTTGCCTCCGGCCCCGGCACAGGCGTCAACCACACGATGCCCTGGCTGCACATCCAAAAGAGGCACAACCATCTGAGAAGCCGCATCTTGAACTTCGAAAAGACCTTTTTTGAAGGGTTCCGTGATAAAAACATTTTTTCGCTCTGTGAGCTTTAAAGCGTGAGGCAATTCAGGAGACACTTTCACAGCTTGAATACCCGCGTCGGCTAAGGTCTTGAGCAGCTCATCCGGTGTGGTTTTTAAAATATTGGTGCGCAAAAAAACTTCCGCCGGCTGATTCAACGCCCGCACCACATCTTTGTATTCAGCTCCCAGTTCTTTTTCTAAACGCTTTTCCATCCAGTCCGGAATAGATTGCGCCACCGCGAAGGACGGAATGTCTTTTTGGCGCGCCATCACCCCTTTGGCGGAAAGACCTTCTAGTTCTTCCCAGTCAGGAAGTTCATTCCCCTGACGAATCCAATAGGCACCCCAGATTTTCCAGAAATCATTGTCATCCGCAAGATATCCCAACAGACGTTCCCAGCGCACGATTTCGTAGACGCTTTCCGCGAAAAAACGACGATCCCGCGAACCCCATTGTTTTTGTGCTTTCAGATTTCTCTGAATGACTTTGTCCGCGTATTGCCCTTGTTCAAAAATTTCATCAAGGGCCCCAATAATTGTTTCGACGAGATGTTTATGAATCTTCAAAATGTAAATACCAATCCACCTGATAAGAAGGTGCCGTTAAGTTGACCAGACGAGAGAATAAGAAGGTGGTTTTTTAAACCAGCTTCGATGAAGAAGCCAGTATTTTCGAAGATATCAAAGAAGCGAGCCCCCGCCACCAACTGATAATCCAAAGACAGGGAGGATTTCCCCGAGGCCTGTTTGAAAAAAACTCCCAAACCAATGCCCGCCCCAAAATAGAGAGGAAAACGTGAGCTGGCGTCTGGAAACGTGATCAGAGGAAGGAAAGACAACTTCGTCGGTTTTTCCCCTCCCACCTCAAACTCGTTGTAATCCAAACGTAAATTCAAATCCATGGAGTTTTGCCATTCCCCCACGCGGTAGGTGACTCCAAAATTGTTCTTGCCGACGTCGTCCTCTTGTCCGTTTTTACCCCACTCGTAAGACTGAGAAGCCATGTAACGACCAAAATGCAACGCCAGGTAGTGATCCGAAGCCGCGCCCCCTTGATAAGTTTGAGCCGGGTCTCTTTTTTGGAAATATCGCGCAGCCGCATCTCTTCCAACGCGGGGTTGGGAATCTTGTCCAAATGCCATCGAACTTATCAACAAGGGCAAAATCAACGAGAGAAAAGTCTTCACACGCACCTCAATTCTACCCCTCTATTCTAGCCAGGTTTTATCCTATGAGTTAAGTCTATGACGCACAAAGACATCCAACACTAGACACATTGACTCCTTTGGGCCTGATACCTAATCTCCAGGCAGCTTTTAGGACGGGACCAAAGACTATGAAATGCCCCTTTTGCGGACATGCAGACGATAGAGTTCTAGACACGAGAGTGCAGAAAGATGGCAGCATCCGCCGCCGTCGTGAATGCCTTGAATGTAAAGCGCGTTTTTCGACTGTCGAAACAATCATGCTAGCCTTCCCGTTCATTATTAAAAAAGATGGACGCCGCGAGCCTTTCAGCAAAGAGAAAATCCTTAAAGGTCTTCAAGCTGCCTGCCAAAAACGGCCTGTAAGCTTGGCACAGATTGATGCGGTGGTAGAGAGAATCTCTGCTTGGGTCATCAACCGAGGCGAGAGTGAAATCTCCTCTCGTCTTATCGGCAAGAAAGTCATGGCCGAACTTAAACAACTCGATGACGTGGCTTATATCCGCTTTGCGAGTGTTTATCGTACATTCAAAGACGTTCAAGAATTTGTAGAGACTTTGGAAGACGCTGAACTTCTTGATTTTGTCGATGCAAATAATCCACAATTAAGCCTTACAGCGATGAACTTTGTTGAAAGCGAGAAGAAGCCTAACCATGAAACTGACAGCAAGACGACAAGCCCGCGAACTCGCACTGCAACTCCTTTTTCAAACTGAGTTTGCCCCTCAAATCAGCTACCAAACTTTTTTGGACGTGTTTGAACAAAGCGTAGACCCTGAGGTCACGACTTATGCGGACCTTTTGGTCACGGGTGTTCAGTCCCATAAAGAAGCGATCGATGCTAAAATTCAAGCCTCCAGTGCACACTGGAAGGTCGAGCGCATGGCCACTATTGATCGCAATATCTTGCGTATCGCCGTCTATGAAATGAAATTCGCGAAAGACCCTATCAAAGAAAACATCGCCATCAACGAAGCGGTGGAAATCGCCAAAAAGTATGGCACGACCGAGTCAGCAAGCTTCGTTAACGGTCTGCTGGATCAAGTCAGCAAGGCTCACTGATGTCTTTAAGTGTGCTTTCCCAAGCCAGCGCTTTAAATCCCGGCTCCGACCTGTGGATCGTGCCTGACTTGGAAAAGTCCCATTGGACGACCCGCCTTGACTGGTATCTGAATTTTCAACTGTGTAAGTCTTCTCGGCATGTCACCCCGAATCTGCCTTCCTTTGTGGAAGAGGTCTTGGCCGAAACTGAACTTGAAAAGAAGTCCTTCCCCCACTCCAGCGAAGCCCCGCTAATGAT
Organism: Bdellovibrio sp.; assembly: GCA_024711265.1. Lineage (GTDB taxonomy): Bacteria > Bdellovibrionota > Bdellovibrionia > Bdellovibrionales > Bdellovibrionaceae > Bdellovibrio. The sequence continues at coordinate 4,524 of JANJTG010000163.1, forward strand.
TGCTTCCGAAGACCTTCTTCCCAACAAATGGGTTGTGGTTCTTCCCTGGAACGGAGATCTCGCGCAATGGACATCCACCATTTTTGATATCTGGCAAAATCTCAAAGAGCCCAGCTTGCGCGTTTTTCTGCCCCCTGGACAAAGTACCGGGAACCTTCAAGCGGCTTGGCACACCCATCACACTTTCGAAGAATTCACCGTCGTACTTGATTAAAGGGCCAATCCTCCTCACAATAATTAAGTCAGAGGAGAAATGGCATGGATAAATTGTCCCAAACACTTGTTTCAAAAATCACAAAGCTGCAAAGACGTTTCGAGTCTTTCTTGGACAATGATTTCGAAAATAAAGTGGAAGAGACCGAACACATTCAAGCCTCTTTTGAGCCCTCTCGCGATACAGCTCTTATTCGCGGCCTTTCCCAAGGACTTCCCGAAGACCATATTGATCGCGCCATCGTCGTTTTCTCTCGCTTAGCCATGTTTTTTGATGCCGGCATTTTACTTGAGAATAATGACGGCCAATGGAAAGCCCAGGCGTCCTTTCATAAGGGCGTGACACGACTTCTCAAAAACAACGCGAAGTCGATTGTGAAAATTCCTACGATGACTTTGCTGTCCGTTTTGAAAACAGATTCAAAGGCCATGCTGCAAAAACTGCAGCTTCAGGATTTGGATCCCGAAAATAAGACAACTTGTTTGCTGATCAAAGCAAGCCCCGACTTTGCCTTCATTCTTTTTTCCAGCATGGCGGACCTGTGGCTGAAGGAGCATATTGAAAATGTTCGTCGTGCTTTGATCAACGGGTTTGCCGACTAATGACAGACTCTAAAAACGAATCCTATACGATATATATTCTTTCAGATAGCACCGGGGAAACAGCGGCGACCATGATTCGTGCGGCCCTGGTTCAATACTCTTCGAAAGAGATCAACATCATCCGTTGTAAAAATGTTCGCACGGAGGCGCAAGCCGAAGCCGTTATCGAAGAATGTTTCGAACGCCGGGGCATGCTGGCCTACACCGTGGCCAGTCAGCAGCTTCGCAATAAAATCCGCGAGCTGGCTTCCACAAAGGGCATTCCCTATTTCGACCTCTTGGGGCCTCTTTTAAGCACCCTGGACACCTTTTTTGGTGATCATTCCGAATCCCATGTAGGGGCCTTGCGCGCCGTCGACGAAAGATACTTCAAACGAATCGAAGCAATCGAGTACACGGTCAAACACGATGATGGAAAAACCTTTGCAGAACTCGACAAAGCGGACATTGTTCTTGTGGGGATTTCCCGTACCAGTAAAACACCCCTTTCCATCTTCCTAAGCCACAAGGGTTGGAAGGTGGCCAATGTGCCCTTGGTATTAGACACACCTTTACCCGAAGAGCTCTTCAAAATTGATCAACGTCGCATCGTTGGATTGATTATTGATATGGAGTCCCTGCAACGGATTCGCAAAAGTCGTCTGGAAAAATTCGGGCAAGATCCCGGAGGCGAATATGCCTCTATGGCCCACATCGCAAAAGAAATTGAATACGCGGAAAAAATATTTAAACAAAATCGAAGATGGCCCGTCTTCAATGTGACAGAGCGAGCCCTTGAGGAAAACGCCAGTGAGATCGTGCGCATTATCGCCGCTCGCCTGGGTCTTCCCGACAGTGTGATTTTCTAAGCGGCTTTCTTCACTGAATCATCAGAGTCCGCCTTACCGCGGAACTCTGTCACCCGTGCTCCAGGAACATTTTCACTATCCTCGCCGTAAACAACCAGGTTGAGTTCATCGACCACGGACTTCATGATTTGCGCCTGCGTATTAATCTCTTCAGCCGTTCCAGCGATTTCCTCAGAGGAGGCCGCATTGGACTGAACCGATTGATCCAATTGGTTCATGGCTTTGCTGATCTGCCCAATTCCCGTCGACTGCTCTTCGCTAGCCATCGAGATTTCATTGTTCAGCTCAGAAACTTTTTTCACGGACTGAACGATGTTCTTAAGCATTTCTCCGGATTTTTCAGACTTAAAGGTGCCGCGCTCGATTTTTTCCACGGATTCCTTAATGAGACTGGTGATGTCCTTCGCCGCTGAAGCTGATCTTTGTGCCAACGACCGAACGGCTTCCGCAACAACGGCAAAACCTTTTCCGTGTTCTCCCGCTCGTGCCGCTTCCACGGACGCATTCAAGGCCAAAAGATTGGTTTGGAAGGCGATGTCGTCAATGACGTTGATGATTTCTTCGATTTTTTTGGAAGAGTCAGAGATCTCTCTCATGGAAGCCAAAAGATCCAACATCTCACGTTCTCCTTGCACTGCCACCTCGGAAGAAGTCGATGACAAAGCCGCCGCCTGTTTGGCGTTGTCCGAGTTCAACTTCACCATCGAAGTTAACTCTTCCAATGAGGCCACGGTTTCCTCTAAAGAAGCCGCCGAAGCGCTGGAGGATTGAGACAAGGATTGTCCTGCGATGGAAAGCTGGTGAATCGCCGATGAAACTTGTTCTCCGGAAGATTGAAGTTTTTCAGACAATGAGCTTACAGACTTGGCGATATAACGAGCGATCAAAACAACCGCCGCCAGAAGAAACAAAATACCCGTGAAGGCGATAATCACTTGTGTCCACACCATGGCCGTCGCCTCTGCGAGAACCGTCTGGGTCGGAGTTCTTACAATCAAAGCCCAAGGTTCTTCTGTATTCCCCACAGAAATCGGACTTACCACGTATAAGTACTCGTTCTTGTCACGGCTATCAATGCCTGTGATTGCAAACTCGTGTCCTTTTTGAATGCTTTCTTTAAACTTCTCAACTTCAAACGGATACTCTGCCGCCTTCGTGATCATCTTTTCATCGGGATGGGAAACATAGTTTCCCTTCGCTGTCACAAGATAAGCCTCTGAGGTTTCGTAAGGTTTGATTGACGACACTTTCTTTTGAATCTCTTTTAAAGGCAAATCAACTCCGGCAACACCGACGAACTTGCCATCAAGAACAATGGGAACGACCGCGGAGGTCATCAAAGTTTGTACGCCATCAATTGGGTACAAATAGGGCTCAACCATGGTTTCTTTAAGACGATTTTTGGGAACTAAATAGAAATCACCTTCGCCGGGATTATTATAACCCACCAGAGGAGTCAAAGAGGCCTTGCCCCCTTCCCAATTCAGGTAAGGCACAAAACGACCTGATTGATCGTGACCTTGAACACCCACAAACTCAGAATCTTTTCCGTCCCAAGCATTCGGCTCCCAGCCCGTCCATGTTCCAATCAGAAATTTATTTTTAACCAGAACCTCACGCAAGGCTTCTGCAACGGAGCTACGACCGGTATGACCGTTCTTTTTATAAGATTCAAGAATATGGGCGAAGTTTCTGGCAATATCCAATCCATGTTCAACTTCAAGACGCATTTCTGTGGCATAAGCTCGCGCCGTTGCGACAGTTTTTTCTTTCGCTGCTTTTTCAGCAGCTTCATGGCCATTTCGAGCCATCATGAAAGTCATCGTCCCTAAAACCAGCAGCGCAATCATAATGATAGGCACAGCAAGTTTCATCTGAATTGAGTAGTGTTTCTTCATTGTCAGTCCTTCTTACGGATAAAAGATCTGACAACTTCTCGGAAGAAATTTTGATTATGTTTAGCCCTGGGGGGGTAGAGCCTTAGCCTTTTTCCTGCTGGGCTAAAGTTTGATAGAAGACCTCGACCAGGGCTTTGTTCTCGGAGTTCTTCTTATAATAAAACATAAGATCAATTTCATAATGAAGATCTTTCACATAAACCCGATTCACTCTTCCTGAACGAACTTGTTTTTTTATCGAGTGAGCTGGCAAAAATCCCCATCCCAATCCCGCTTCAATAACTCTTTTTAAAGTTCCCACATTCGCCGATTCGAAGATCGAAGAAATATGCAACCCTAAAGCCTGCATCTTCCCATTGACCAGATTATTAAAACCCGGAAATTCATCCGTAAAATTAACCAAAGAAAAGGAACCAATATCCTTGAAGCTGATCTGTTGGGGCATTTTTTCATCTTTACTTGAACCCACCAACCACATTTCTTCTTTCGCCAAAAACTTTTGTTCACAGTTTTCCAATTCCGCAGAAAACTCGGTCTTCACATCAGGCAATATCAAAATATCGTACTGCCCTTTCTTGAAACCCTTGATCAACTCCTCACCCTTGTCATAGTCAATCTTCAGCATCAAGTCGGGATTATGGCGCATCATACGTCCCACGATCGGACTCATCAAATGAAGCCCCAGAGAGTTCAAAGTGCCGATACGCAATTGCCCCTTCATCTGATTTCCAATGGATTTAATGGCGATTTCAGCTTGTTGGGTCAGATTGATGATCTTCTTGGCGTACTCGTAAAGAACTTCCCCTTGAGGAGTGGCCTTGATCTGACGAACCCCTCGCACCAACAACTCCGCTCCTAGATCTTCCTCCAGGTTTCGAATCTGTTGAGAGACCGCCGGTTGAGTCAGGTACAGCTTGTCTGCCGCAGCCGTCATGCTTCCCTCGCTAATGACTGTTACAAAGGTTGTCAGCTGGTAAAGATTCTTCACTGGATTTTTCTCCTTTGCGCTTTGATCCGAAGGAATTTTGTTATTATACTTAACGCAGACTTACTCCGAAGAATTCGGAGTGCAAGCAAAACCAACTCGAGGTCTGCATGAAGTATCGTTTGTTCGCATCACTCGCCGTTATTCTACTCAGTTTTAGCGCCCATGCAAAAGTCTTTCGTAATGCCTATATTGCATTCGAAATGCCGGAATCATGGAAATGCAACCTCGAGCAAACCGAATGGGTCTGCCGAAGCGAACAGACGAAAGAGTCCAAAGAAGCTATTATCATTTTGACGGCCAAAGAGGTGGGGCCGACCGACACGTTTGCTCTTTATGAATCCCACTTAAACACCCCCATCACGGTGAATCTGCGCGGCGGCGGCTCCAGTGAGTCTAAAATCGTTTATAAGTCTAAAAGTGTGCAAATCAACGATCAAGCGTGGGTCGATTCTTTGCATTTGGGATCTGAAGTTCCCAACTACTTCACTCGTTATCTTGCGACGATCAAAGATAAAATCGCGATCCTTGTGACGTTCAGCGCGCACAAACAGTACTACACCAAATACAGCCAAGACTTCTTCAAAGCCGTGATGAGTTTGCGCGTGATTGCCTCGAAAAATCTTTTGGCCAAACCCGACCTTGGTCCAATTCGCCCTGGCTCTGAAACTCTGGGGGCCCCCATCAGCTCGGCCATGCCGGCCGATATGCTTCAAGGGGATGGCACAGAGGGCAGCGGTGGAAAAAATAAAACCATGCTCTTAGCCGGAGCTCTGATCTTGGCCGCCTTGGGCGCCTACATCTACCTTCGCGCTCGCAAAAAGAAGAAATAGTTCTTCTCTCAAAAAAAATCTGCCGCTCGTTCCAGCGGCAGATTCTTTTCAAAATCTTTTAAAAAATCCAATTCAATCACTACTTCATTCGCTCAATCTCTGGTTTGTATTTTTCAAACTGAGGAATGATCTTTTCATCGCCATAAATCAAAACTTTCAATTTGCTGGGATCAACGGCCTTTTTGAAGGCCTTATTGGCTTCAGTCGCCTTGATCGCTCCCACATTCTTGTTAAAATCCGTCAGATAATCGACGGGGATTCCATAAAAGTCCAAAGCCAAAATATTGTAAGCCAAACGATCCGCCGTTTCGATCGCGCGCGGGAATTGGCCAATCAACTGACTGCGGGCCCCAGCCACTTCAGGTTCTTGAGCTCCTTGTTCTGAATAATCGCGAATCACCTTCAAAGCTTCTTCAAGGGTTTTTCCTGCCGTTTCATTCTTGGTAAAAGTTGAAACATCAAAACTTCCCCGCTCTTTTCGCACATCAAAGTAAGAGTAGATCGAATACGTCAGGCCTAAATCATCACGAACCTTTTGATTCAAACGACTGGCGAAACCTCCCCCCAGCGCTTCGTTGGCTAAACGCAGACGAAGATAGTCTTCATCGGAACGAGCAATTCCCAATCCAGAAATGCGAATCTGAGTTTGTTGTAGTCCTTTTTTCACAATCAACTTAACTTTCAGATCATCAATGACTGGAGGTGCTTCCGTATTCACGACCGGAATTGTTCTTTTCGTCCATTTTCCAAAAATCTCTTCAACTCTTTTTTCAAAGTCATCACCAAAGCTGCCGACCACCGCCAAGGAGGCGTTGTTGGGGCGATAGAATGTCAGATAATGCTTGATAATGTCTTGTTTGGACACCCCACGCAAAGCTTCGGGTGTTCCATTCACGTCACGGGCGTAAGGGTGAGCACCATAAAGATATTGATCCATTCGGTCATCAGCATAAGAAGAGGGATTATCAATTTTCTTTTGAAGCCCCGCCAACATCTGAGCCCGCAGACGGGAGATCTCGGCATCTTTAAATGCCGGATTCATCACCACATCGACAAATAGGTCCAACAGAAAATCAGACCCCGTTGACAAAGAGTCCGCGTAGACTGTCGTGACATCCGCTCCTGGAGAGACGTCCAAAGAAGATCCCAACTGCCCAAAATCATCCGCGACTTTCATGGCGTTGCGACTTTGCGTCCCCTGCTCCAAAAGATAGGCCGTTAAAGCATTCAGGCCCGCCTTGGCTTCAGTCTCTTGCACGCTTCCCGTTTTAAACATCAAAGTTAAACTCAAACGAGGCAACGTCATGTCGCGAATAAAGACAATCTTAAGACCATTTTCCAAAGTCACTTCTTTATAGGGCTGAAGTGTGAAAGAACCGTTCCCCTTGGTGACGTATCCCTTTCCAGGTTTTGATCCGGCCTGTTTGGAGGATGAGGAACAAGAAATCAACGATGAACAAATCAAAGGCAACACTAAGGCGTAGGAAATTCTTTTCATGTTCTATTCCTTCTTCATTTTCGGTTCAAGGGTGATGATCGAACGCTGTGTTTGCTGGGTGTATTTATTCGCGACCTTTTTGATTTCCTCCGCTGTCACCGCCTGGTACTTTTCAAGATCAGTAAAAAGACTTTGTTAAGAACCCGAGACAATTTCATTCACCGCAAAAGCGAGAGCTAATAAATACAAGGTTTTAAGG
>JANJTG010000474.1 GCA_024711265.1 Bdellovibrio sp.
CTCTTCGAAGGGCAGCAGAATCGGGCTCTGTTCATCCCACGCCCCGATCGCGATCAGACTTGTACCGCTCCAGTTTCCGGTCGCCTTCACCGCAGCGAGCGGCGCATTGATCGAGCGCATGTACACCGCCTGCAGGTACGAACTGTAGAGATCGGATCCCTCCTGAAAAAACGGCCGCCGCTCGGGATAGAACAGTGCGAAGGTGCTGTTCGCATCGATCTGCGCGGCATCGCTCTCGACCTGGCTGAAATCGGGATTCAGTGCCAGTTCCATCGTGGTACTGCTGGCGGGATCGTAGCGCACGCCGAGCGAGGCTTCCCCCCGCACGCGACCGGCGTCGGTCACGCTCGCGGCATCATGTGCCACGCGCCTCCACGAAGTCTGCGAGGCGGTGAGGGCGGGCAGAAACAGGAGGCTCTTTCCCGCCTCGACATCCTCCATTCCCTGCGCGTACCCGAACTGGCAGAGCAGACAGGGATTCGAGCGGTAGACCGGTGCCCACGAATAGGTGGCGCGGCTCGCACGGGGATGCGTGATCCAGAAGTTCATGCGCCAGTCGCGCGCGCCACTCTCCGGGAAGCGCAGCGAGCGGAACGGCACGGCGAACTCGACCTCGTAGCCCCGGTCGGTGATGCGGCCGTCGGACCGGAAGATCACGTCGAGTCCGTCGTCCTCCCCTCCCGTCGACGAATACCGCGTGTCGCCCTGGATGCCGTAGGGATTCACGAAGAGCATGTACCCCCAGTTGCCCTCGCCGTAGGTGTCGAGAAAAATGCCGACGTAATCGTCGTTCCAGATATGGTCGCGCTGCCGCCACGAGGCGCGGATCGCGGCGGGATCCTCTTCAATGCGGAAGGCCACGTACAGGTGGGTATCGTCGCGCGCGAGCCGCACGTGTATGGGGATGGGGGGAATGCCGTTCTCGACGGGATAGGTCTCGTGAACCTCCATCAGCAGTGCGGAAGCCTCCCACTCCGCCCCGTCGATCACGCCATCGATCTCGATCGGGGTGGTGATGCGCGGCACGGTCACGCGCGGCGGGGGAATCTGCCGCTGCGCCACGGGCAGACGAGTGGAATCCCGCTGCGGTTCCCCGTCCGCATCGTGCTGCGCACGTGCGCGTCGCCCGCCGGCTGCGACGAGCAGCAGCGTGGTGAGCAATGCCGTGACGATGGTCCGTTGCATGAACCTCGATGCGATCTGCCGGCGGAAGTGTACGACCTCCATTCCGCACGGTCTGGGATGAACCAAGTGAAAAAGGGATGACTCCGTCAATCGCCGCGAATATACACAAAATCGTATCTTTCCGGGTATGTTCATCCCGTGTTCATTTCTGGAGTTGCTGCATGAAACGTCTTCTGTTGCTTCCGCTGTGTGTTGCGCTGTCGATCGCATGGGCCGGACCCGTCGCCGCGCAGGACGCAGCGGGCGAATCCCTGCGCCGTGTCGTCGAGGCGCAGACCCCTCCCACCCGCATGACCCCCGAGCTGCTGTGGAGTCTCAAGCGCGTCAGTGATCCGCGCATCTCACCCGACGGCGCGTGGGTGCTCTACGG
>JANJTG010000236.1 GCA_024711265.1 Bdellovibrio sp.
TAGAAGATCACGCGGTCATTCTCGTCGACATAGGTCAAATCAACAGGCATAAACTTCAACATCAAGTTGACCTGTTCGGGCGTCATATAACCCTCGTCCATGCGCAGACGGTCCGGGATGATCGCCTTGGTCGCCGCAGGGACCACGGCTTCTTCCTTGGCATAAGCAGCCGGCTCTTGACTTAACATCCAGCCAATTTCTTTTTCGCCAACACTCATTTCCTTCCAATCTTCGTCAGTCAAAAGATGAAGCGCATTGGGGAACAAACGCATTTCTTCGACCATCATAAGGCGCTGCATTTCACCAATGATAAGACGCATGTCTTCGTTGATACCAGAAAGATCCTTGGTCTCTATCTTCTTTCGAACACCCCGAAGCAAGTCTCTGTTAGAATCATGAAAAGCCCACATACCTTGGCTGGGGCCATTCCAGCCTCGCTTCTCAAGATAAGGGAACAGTTGATTTTCCTTACGGGCATATCTTTTTTCTACTTCGCTCAATTGATTGAATAAATTAAAGAACTTCTGAAAATCTTGATGAGCGTCGGTTTCATCAATTTCACGCAAAATTCTTTGAATATAGAAGTTCTCTGCAAAATAAGTTTTAACGGGGTGCCCCTCTGGCAACTCTTTCACATAATCGGGGTAATAGTTATTTAAGGCTTGGCTGTTGTCATTTTGATTCATCGGATTCACCTTTTTTAAAGTCAGCATTCAAAGAAGCGGCAAAAGCAGCTCCGTCAAAGCTTGAGGTAATTTATGGGGATTAGATAAAATATGAATATTGGAATTGCCGAACATTTGCGGCAGATAAAATTTGGCCTTTTCTTCAATCGCCAAACACTTAATGTGAACACCTTGCTGTTGTGCTTCCCGCAAAGCTTGTTTGATGTCTTCCATCCCGTATTGCCCTTCGTACTGGTCATAATCAGAGGCTTTGCCGTCAGAAAGAAGGATGATAAACTTATGACGAGCCGAAGATTTTTTATGAAGCTCTAAGGCGTGTCGTAAGGCGGGTCCAATACGGGTGTAACCAACGGGCTCAAGGATGTTCAGCTCCTTTTTGAGCTGATGCCAGGAATCCCTAAAACCTTTGAGTTCATGATAAACACATTGATGACGAGTATTGCTGTGAAAGGCCGCCACACTGACGCAAGCTTCTTCTTTGGGAAGAGCCTCGGCCACAAGACAAACGCTGTTTTTGATAACATCAAGAATTCGTTCGTTCGCCACCCACGAGTCTGTGGAAAGGCTGCTATCAATCAGAAAAAGAACCTGCCAGTCTTTTTTATGTTTGTTCGACCTTAAATAGAAACGATCCTCTGACGTATGTCCACTTTTTAAAGTGGCTCGCCAGTCCACCAACGCATCCAAATCAATCTCGCCGCCATCAGGCTGTCTCTTTTTCCAAAGAGGTTTGTGTCGAACCTGTTCAAAGAGCTTTAAAATGTCTCTCTTTTCTTTAAGATAAGTTTCATTCAATTGAAATTCGGCGGAATCACAAGAGGAGCTTTCCACTTCAACGCGGCACCAATTATTTTTATACTTTTTATGCTTATAGTCCCATTCAGGATAATAATGAATATCTCGAGAGGGAACCTCGACGTCCTGCCCTTTTAAAAGATCCGGGGCTGACGCATTTAAACGAATATCTGCCTTGTAGATGGAGCTAGTGCGTTCGCGACTGCGAATCACTTCACGAATATTCAATTCTTCCAGCGCTTCGGCATGTTCCGCCAAGTCATCGTCGCCATCTTGAGTTCGCAAGCCACCTTGGTATTCCTCCAAAGTCTCCATCTTTTCGAACGAGTGCATGACCGGATTAGCTTCATCCTCTTTGTTTTCAAGACTTACTTCCGTCACACTTTCGCGATTTTTACCCTGAATCTCAGTTCCGTTTGCAAGTGACTCTGGCGCCACACCTTCATTTTCAAGCGAGTTGAGCTCTTTTAAAGAGGACGAGGGGGACATTAAATATCCCCATAAAATAAATGCTTCATCGGCCAAAGGAGGCCCAGGAGGAAGATGAGCCAAATATTCCTTATAAACAGAGTCCGCAAACTTCCAAAAACTTAAAGGACTTTTGTGAGTCGTACAAATAACGCCCTTCCATAAACTCGTACTAAAATTGCGTGAAAGAATATCCAAGATCCATTGCGCCAACACGCCGTTCTGGGTCTCCCGATCCTGCGTCGGAAGAGATTTAAGTTCATTCTGCGTATATTCACACAAAGTTTCGGTCACTTTCGCAGTGCCGGGATACTCGACCTGAATATGCTGATAGATTTGATATAAGGCCAAACAAGAATAGACTTTCTTTTCTATCTCCGAAAGTTCCTTGGGTGGAAGACAAAGACCTAATTGTTTGGCAGAGCTGTAAAAAAGAGTTCGCTGAATATACAGCAACTCATTCATTTTTTTTGAATCGAAGGGACAAAGGGATTTCGGGTAATAAAAGTGAACCCCCGAAAAGCCCCCGATCTTTTCCGCTTCTAAAATTTCAATGGGTTCCCCACAAAGAGATTTTGCGATGATATGCAGACGCGGTTCGATTTCTCTGAGGTCGACTCTTTGCTCGTAATGAAGAGGCTTGGGTTCGGCATTGAACTTCTTAAAAAGACGATGCCCAAAAGCAAAGAGTTTCTCGTCAAAACCCATTTTAAAAAATCATGGCAGCCACATCCCGCAGGGCTGTCATGATATCTCCTTCATCCGTGAGAGGTTGAATGATGGCCACATCGCAGGATAAGCGTGGATCTAGTCCGGTGCGAATAAGTTTCGCCGCATCCACAAGAAGACGTGTTGAGGCCGTTTCCGTCAATCCAAGCTCTTTCAAGTTGCGGATCTTCTGCCCAAAACGGACTAGCTTTTTTGCCACCTCCAAAGAACACTGGGATTCTTTGGCAACAATTTCAGTCTCGAGATCTGGATGAGGATAATCAAAATGCATCGCCACGAATCTTTGACGTGTCGACGGCTTAAGTTCTTTTAAGCCCTTCTGATAGCCCGGATTAAAACTTACAATCAGCATGAATTCCGGCGAAGCTTTAATTTCTTCATTGAGTTTATCAATTGTGATAGAGCGACGATGGTCCGTCAGAGGATGCAAAACAACGATCACGTCTTCCCGTGCCTCGGAAACTTCGTCCAAATATAAGATCGCCCCCTCACGTAAAGCTCGAGTCACAGGGCCATCTTGCCAAATCGTATCGCCGCCTTTGACAATATATCTTCCCAAAAGATCTGTGGCCGAAGTGTCTTCATTACAAGCCACCGTGATCAGCGAGCGCCCTCTTTGAGCCGCCATCGCTTCTACAAATCGGGACTTGCCACAACCCGTCGGCCCCTTGAGCATCAAAGGAAGTCGGTTGCGATAAGCGCTGTCGAAGACTTGTTCTTCGTCTCCGACAGCTTGATAAAAGGGGATCTTAGTTTGCGGCGCTAACATTCTCTATTTTTCCCTTAGGCAATCCGTATTTAATAAATATCCAGATAAATGCGAAGATACCTAAGCTGAACAAGCTTGCTGCAAGCACAAGACCCAAGAAGTGGACCTCAATTTCTTTTTGGACTTGAAGGAAATCAAGACCCATTCTTCTTTCCAAATAAACCTGAGCCACACCAGCCACGGCAAAGGCCAATGTCATCGCCACCATTCCAATATTGGATGTCCAGAAGGCAAACACGCTCCAACCATTGTCAAATAGCTTTCTGCCCGTGAGTTGTGGCATTGCATAGGCGATCATTGCAAAGATCAACATCGCGTAGGCACCCCAGAACGCCAAGTGTCCGTGCATCGCTGTCACCAAAGTTCCGTGAGTGTAAATATTCACTTGAGGCAAGGTATGAGCAAAACCCAAGAAACCAGCGCCCACAAATGACATCACCGCACACCCGATGGTCCAAGTTAAAGCCAGACGATTCGGATGTTGTCGCCCGCCTTTTTTTGCCATGGCAATCGCATACATCGCCATACCCAAGAAGGCCAACGGCTCTAAAGCGCTGAAGAATCCACCAATCATCAACCAGTAGCGAGGAGTCCCGATAAAGTAGTAGTGATGGCCTGTACCCAAAATACCAGAAAGGAATGTGAAACCGACGATGACATAAAGCCATTTTTCGATAATTTCGCGGTCAACCCCTGTCAACTTGATCAAAAGGAAGCTCAAGATCGCGCCCATGATCAATTCCCAAACGCCTTCCACCCACAAGTGAACCACCCACCATCTCCAGTAGGAATCCATTGTTTGGTTGGTCGTTGGAATCATCCCAGGAAGATACAACAACGCCGCCGTCAAAAGACCGAAGAATAAAACGATACTTGTTGTGCTGTATCTTTTGCCTTTCCAAATCGTCCCCCCGATAAGGAAGATGAAAAGAAGAACATCGACAACCACCAGATAATCCAGAGGACGCGGAATCTCGAGGAACTTACGCCCTTCCCACCAGTTAAAGTGGAATCCGATGATCGCTGTCACACCAACCACCACTAAGGCGACAAGCTGGACAATGGCTAGTTGCGGATAGATCAACTCCCGATCTGTCTCTTCAGGGATGATGTAATAAGCCGCTCCCATAAAGCCAGCCAGCAACCACATCACTAAAAGATTGGTGTGTGTCGCACGCGCGGTATGGAAAGGAATGATACTGTGCAAGTTATCATAACCCATGTGAGCAAAGCCCATGATAAATCCGTATACAATCTGTAAAGACAACAGCAACATGCACACGGCGAAGAAATAGTAAGCTATTTTCTGTGTTTTAAATTTCATGACCATCATCCTTATTTTTGCGAAGAGAGGAAACTTGCCAGCTCTTGAATTTGCTCATCCGTCAACGGTAACTTCGGCATTTTCGAATCTGCCTTGACCGCCAAAGGATCGCGCAACCAAGAAACTAAATAATCATGAGCCCGTCGAGTTCCCACGCCATCCAGCGCTGGCCCCACAACTCCACCTTGCCCCTGCAAAGCATGGCAGGCGACGCAGACTTGATCGTAAACCACAGGCCGAGTCGGCGTCGGAATTTGTGACAAGGTCATAGTCGCAGCTTTCGCCGCAGCCGGCCCCATATCAGGTTTAGCCGGGAATCCATTAAGATCCACTTCGCCGACCCATTTCAAGAAGGCTACCAAAGAGTTGATCTCTTCATCCGTAAAGTTATATTGCTGCATCTTTCTTTGACCGGGATACATGGACGCGGGGTCTTTCAGCATGGATTTAATGAAAACCTCACCACGACGTTCGTAAACCTTCGTGAGCTCTGGAGCATAATAAGCGCCCTCCCCCATGATGGTGTGACACCCCATACAGTTGTTATGATCCCAAAGATCTTTTCCGTGAATGACCTGAGGTGTGATCTTGTCGGCGTTGGTTTGCTTGGGAACTCTGCTGATGGTGTCGACCGTCAGCAGAACAAAACATCCTGAACACACCACAGTCCCAATAATGAAGAACTTCTTGGCTGCAGATTTAGTTAACATGAAGGCTCCTTTAAGGTTTAACGCCTTCATACTAATGAGATAGATCATATAAGAAATTGATCGAAATCAAGAATTCCAAAAATTCCTCGGTTCCAGCCTATCGGTGGAGGGGAGCTCAGTTGCGAGTCCATATGAGGCCAAGGCTCGCGAAGACGCCCTCGTCCTCAGTGCTATGACCGACCTCCGAGATGAATTCGATATTTTGAGACTGCTTAAAATTCAGGCCCACCGCCGTATGTTCCTGCCTGCCTCTGCCCAGATCAAAGGAAAGTTCCGTAAGAATCTCGACATGAGAATTCAGATTCCAACCGACCCCCACCGCTCCACACGAAGTTGATTCGTTGCCTTCAAAATCCAAAGAACCTTTTACGTAAGGGGTCCATCTCGCCCAGGGATAGGTCACTTCGGTCCCCAAGGTCGCTTGAGTCACTTCACTATTCAGGCTTGCCTCTGCTAGAAGATCAATATCGACCCCCTTGGAATACAGTTGAGAAAAGTTTCCAAGAATTACATCCACATGAGCCTCGCCCTCCCCTTTATCGTGAAGGTTATGAATTGCCAACGAGGGATTGAGCCACCGGGAATATCCATAACCCGTGACGAGAGTGAGAATATCTTCCGAACTATTTTTAATTGAATAAGCCTCGAAGTCTGAAAGACCTTGAGAATATTCTTCTGTAGTGTCCAAAGCCTGGGCCTGAAGTGCCAATAATACGATCGTGATATGAATAAGTCTTTTCATCATTCCTCCCCGAAATTGTGGGATCACGATTAGGAGGAACGACGAAAAGACTCAACCTTTACAAAACTTCTGACTTCTAATGAAAATGCAGTGATAAATTCGTTATGATCGGGATCACCTAGGTGATTTCAAGTTTTGCCAAACGCTCCTGCAGCGAACGAATGAAAAGATCTTGGAAATCCACCTTCATCTCTTTCGTTCTGAAGAATGGATTCATAATGCAAATGCGAATTAAAACCAACTCATCGGTATCAATCTCACCTTGCCAAGAACTGATAAAATTCTCGAAATACTTCGAATAACATTTTTGATAAATGCGCGTCTTTGAAATAAAGAAGTCGCTTTTTTTATCGACTTCAAAAGTTTCATAGAGACGCAAAGTGCGTTCATTCACTTTCTTTAAAGAATCGCCCTTCTTAGCCAAACAGAAACCAAGAAGGTTGGCGTCCACACTGGGCGCAAGAACAAGATCCGGTATTTCTTTTTTCAATCCCTCTTCGAGTTCTTTTCTAAGACGAATTGTTCGCGCAATGATACGACCATAACCATCTTGAGAAAGTCCGACACATTTCGCGGTCATCCACGTCGCCACGGCCCCCGCCGCAGAACGAGAACCCTCCAGAGTGAACGGCCCCTTGTCCTTGCTTGCCGCAAAGTTCACATAAGGAGCACCAAAAGATCTCTGATAATAGTCTTTTTCATCCGCAGCAATAAAAGCCCCTGAAGAATACGGCACGTATCCCAACTTATGAGGGTCGATCGTCACCGATGTGACACGCCCTACGGATTCAATGGCTTTAAGACTTCGCTCAGAAAGCGCATTGCTGAGACTCAAATCGTCCCCGCGAAGCGAGCAAATAAAACCACCATAGGCGGCGTCGACATGATGCCACAGATGCCAGCCGTGTGTTTGACGGTAAGAATCCAGCAAGTTTTGAACTTCATCCATGGGATCCACCATGCCCAATTCAGTCGTTCCCAGAACCGAAACGACCATCACAATAGGACGATCCTCTTTATGTGCTCGCAAAATCTGCTTTTCTAAATCTCGCACATCCAGGCGTCCGTGAGCATCAAGCTGCACGGGCCAGAGGGCTTCGGCTCCCAATCCAAAAATATTGGCCGACTTTGTCCAAGAGTAATGTTTATGTTCCGGAATTAATAAAACAGGGCCCTTAAAAGTACGACCTGTCTGGTGTGAAATATCTGCAGCGGCCGTGAAAGGATTGGCCTCAAAGGGATTAAATTTTATGGACGACTTCTTAATTTCATCAGAAATTCCATCGTAATTTTGAAACCCCATCGCTGCACTCTCAAATGCGGAACAGACCCCGTTGGCAAGGCCTGCCGACATCCAGTTATAACAGCGCGTTCGCGCACGATAAACCGCTTCGAAATTGGCAATGGTGCCGCCGGAAGTGAAGTGCCCCACTCCCTTGGAAAACCCCATCATTTGCGCCAGTGCCGTGATCGCCTCTTCCTCAACAAGAACCCCGACACGTGAGGACTCTCCAGAGATATTGTTCGGGTTATGGAGCAAGGTCAGAATATGACCGAATAAAGCGGGCAATGATATTTCCGAAAACATATGGCCGATATAGCGCGGAGAAAATTTGGGAATCTCTAACTCAAAACGCGCCGTCAGCTCATGAAGAACCTCTTCCGTATGGGTTCGGCGTTTAACATAGTCCGCCGAGGCCATATCTCGAGCTGAAATGGCCTGACCATCCTCAGGGCGAAAACCACGACGCCAATTAAACCAAGATGTCAGGAGAGTGGTGATTTGCGAAGAAACCCACTCGCGATTTTCAGCTTGAGGTCCAAGGAAAAGACCTTTCAGTGCGGCCTCTTCTGACAGACAAGGGGTTCCCGAAAAATTAGAATTGTCCTTCATAACTGCTTACTACTTTCTAGAAGAATGCGACTGATCCTCTTGGAGAATCCCATCGACCTGCAACTGGTGACAGATCTGATCGTAGATCTCTTGAGACTGTTCTGGATCAAAATTCTGATGTTTTACTTTTTTTACTTTAAAATCGGATAACTCAAAATGGGCCGAAGGTTCCACTTGATGTCGAGCCAGGCAGGATTTTGAACACGCCAAGGGGCAACCATCCAAAGCAATGATCGTGCGTCCTGATTTGGCCACCTTGACCAACGAAGGCACATCACCTCCGACACCAGCGATACAGCTCATCTCCGCTTTTCCATTTCGATCTAACTTTATCGCTAGATCATTGGCCATTTGCGCGGCACTAGAACATCCCGAACAAGAGTAGACTAAAGGGAGACTCCCCAAGGGAGACTGAGCACTCATAATTCCTCCGTGGGCCCACTTTAACAGACTCAAGTCCACCGAGAATCCAACCCTGGGGTGGATTATTGTGTGGGAAAGCCTGTACTGCCCCCAAGAAAGGTGTTTGAATGGGCCCATGAAAAAAGTGAGTCAACTCATAAACTGGATTCTTCTGTTGGTCGTCGGCTTCCTTCTTTATCAACGACTGCCCTCTATTCTTGATCATTTTAAGACAGAAAATACGACGGCCCCGTCTTTCAAGGTGGAGCTTCTTCAGGAAGAGATTTTTGACTTAGATACTTATAAAAAACCCGTGGTCGTCGTTTTTTGGGCCACGTGGTGTGGTCCCTGTGAAGTCGAACTGAATCGATTAAAAAGGATGGTAGCGAACCAAGAAATTTCTGCCGACTCTATTCTGACGATTTCAAGTTTCGAAGAGAAAGAACTCGTACTTCAGACCCTCCGCTCTCGAAGCTATCCTTTCCAAAACGCCTTAGATCCTCAAGGAAAGGTGGCCGCTCTTTTTCGAGTGACAGGAACGCCCACGATCGTTTTTATCGATGAACATAGAAAAATTCAATGGATCACAACAGGCCTTAGTCCGGCTTCGGAGTTTCGCGTTCGAAAGTTCTTAAGTAGCACCGAAAAATAGGACTCCCTAAGCCCGAGGGACACGCACGGTCAAGGTGGAGCCCTTCCCCAGAGTCGAATCAATATGCAATCTGCCTTCTAATTTCTCGATGAAGTTGATGGTGAACTTCAAGCCAATGCCCAGTTCATCGTGATGAACATCCTCAAAGTTCTCTTTTTGCAGAATTTGTGCTTTGGTTTTTTCATCCATACCTAAACCACAATCAATAAACTTAATCACGATCTCGCTGCTATCAACCAGACATTCAATAGTGACCACGCCGTGGGGCTGACTGTAGCGAATCGCATTCGATAAAAGATTTCTAAACACAGAGCCCAAAATATGTTTAGAGGCTAACAACAAGATCGACTCTTGAGACGGTAGGAATTCAATTGAAATATCCTTAGCCATGATCTGCGGTTCTAATTGCCGAATTGTTGTTTCCAATATACTGATGACATTGACTGGTCGACTCGCACGGTCTTCAAGACTCCAAGCCAACACATCACTCAAAAGACGACGAGAGGCTTCGCTGGCCTGAACCACCTTGTCCAAGGAATTCACCCATTCTTGCTCCCCCCGTATTTGGGCTTTCGTCTTTAGATTCTCCAGAAGGGAGTTCATACCCGCAAGAGAACCCGAAAGATCATGAGATAAAATGGTGTGAACTTTCTGATTGAAATGCATCACCTTTAAAATCTCATCGTTCAAGTCGCGCAAAGCATGATTGCCCTCTTGAAGATCCGCATTCAACTTTAAGATGTCGGTCATGTCATTTAGAACATAGACATCTGCCGCTTTTTCTCCAGCTCTGGAGGCAAGGACTTGCTTCGCCAATCGATATTGACGATCCCCCACACTCAATGAGCCCTGACTTTCCAAGAGCTCCTGCAGCTCAGGTATCTCGCTGGTTTTTTTCCCCACCATTGAGGAATCAATTCCAAATACTTTTGCCGCAGATT
>JANJTG010000240.1 GCA_024711265.1 Bdellovibrio sp.
CATCAATTTCTGTAGGGCCGAGATACTTTCTTTGATCGTATTTCCGTTATCCTCCAAAGATTTTGCAGAAGGAGTCCCGGAACACTCTGGAGAAGCTTTTACCTCTTTATTGAGTGAATCAATTGCGGCGATAAGTTCAGCGTGAGGGCGGTTGTCGAAAAGGGGACAAGTATAGGCCTCAGGAACACGCGCGGCATTCATGCTGGCTTTGCTGGTTCCAGCTTGGGGGCGAGTCGTCGTGGCGCCTGGCTTTGGCGTACTTCCATTGGATTTCCCTGGAGTCGGAGCAGGAGTGGTTGGGAAGAGACCGGTATCATTGCCACTGTCCTCAGGAAATAAGTCGAGAGGAAAAGAGGATGTTCCTTCTTTAGCTGCCCATACTGTTTGCGGGGCATGAGGAAGAATGAAGCTTGCGGAAAGGGCAAAGACCATTGCACTTCGCTTTACGTTCTTCAGTTTCATAGTGTCTCCATTGTTTAACTTTTCGCCAAGTAACCTTTTTTGCGTGTCATTTTGAGGCACTTCCAGTTCCAGTGGTGATTCTAAGTTCTTGGAATCACACTGGTCTGAGTAGGCACCTTTTCTTTTCACGCGCGTTCAAGGGAACCTGGGTGCAAGGGCGGTGCTAGATCGCTTCGATTTGAAACAGGTCCATGGTCGTGTCGCAAAATTTCGTCAACCGCTAGGGGGATAGACGCCTTTTGACTCTTTTCGAAAGATTTCCTTGTTAAATGCTTATTATCTTAAATTTAAGAGGACTTGAGGCGCCAATAGTGGAACGCTATTTGAAGGAGAGCATTGTATGAGATTAATCATGACAGTTCTCTTTTTAGTAACCTGCTCGGGAGTTTGTTGGGGCAAAGTGGATTTAAAGTCCACTAAGCGCCTTATCATCCCCGTGGATCAGGTGACTCCTAAGATCACCCAAGCGGATGTTGCGAAGGTGGTTCCGATGGATCTTAAGGAGGGCGACAGTCAGAACACGGTTTTCTCGCGTATCGCTGACCGCGGATTTTCATTGTGGTTTAATTCTTCGTTTATGAGGGAATCGGCATTAGGCCGCTTTGCTGAAGAAGCGCAGGAAAAACTTAAAACCGATGTTGTTGTTCCCGCCAGCACCACCAAGGGTGTAAGTCATAAGTTTTCATTTAAAATTGAGGCTTTTCAAGCATTGGCGAAAATGGAGTACACGGGCTGGTTGAGAGCGGCTGTGAACTATGACGCCAAAGCATCGGCAACTGATATCCTTTTTAAAGAAAAAGTTTTTGCGAATAAAGATCTTATCGTCAGTCATCGCGCCAACAGAGATCAGGACCTTTCTATGATTGGTCTTGCTTGGTCTTGGTAATTCGACTTCCGAGTTTCGATTTGACCCCTGTCCTGATCGGGCTTACCCTAATTTCATGGAAAAAATTGTTTTTATCTCTGGAAAAAGAACTCCCTTTGGAGCGTTTGGTGGGTCTCTAAAGGATGTGTCTGCAACGGATCTTGGAGTGGTTGCCGCCAAAGCAACACTCGAGCAGGCGGGACTTTCGCCTGAAAAAATTGATCATGTCATTTTTGGAAATGTCGTGCAGTCGGGTGCCGATGCGGCTTATCTTCCTCGACATATTGGTCTTAAAACGGGAGTGCCAGTTAGTACGGGCGCTTTTGTTGTGAACAGACTTTGTGGAAGTGGTTTTCAGTCTTGGGTGAGTGCTGCACAAATGATTCAGTGTGGGGAAGCTACAGCGGTTTTGGCCGGCGGTGTTGAGCAGATGTCTTTGGTTCCGTATGTTGCGCGCAAGGTTCGTTTTGATGGAATGCGCATGGGGAATTTTGAGTTGGAAGACTTGATGACCTCCGCGTTGACAGATGCTTATGCCAAGATGCCCATGGCTATCACAGCCGAAAACTTGGGTGAAAAGTATGGCATCACTCGCGAGCAGTGTGACAAGTACTCGATTCAAAGTCAGCAACGTTACAAAGCTGCTTTTGATAAAGGTCTTTTTACTCAAGAAATCACGCCAGTGACCGTTGAGGGGCGCAAGGGCGCGGTGGTTGTTGATAAAGATGAACATCCTAAGCCGGATTCTACATTAGAGAAAATTGCGACTTTGAAGTCCTTGTTTAAAAAAGACGGACTTGTGACGGCGGCCTCTGCTTCGGGGATCGTGGATGGAGCTGCATGTTCCTTGTTGATGAGTGAATCAAAAGCGAAAGAACTGGGATTGAAACCTCTCGCTCGGATTGTGAGTTATGCGTCGGTGGGTTGTGATCCCACGATCATGGGAATTGGTCCGGCAGGCGCGGCTCGTTTGGCTTTACAAAAAGCGAACATGACCTTGGAGCAAATGGATCTTATCGAAGTCAATGAAGCTTTCGCGGCTCAATATCTGGCAGTCGAAAAGGAATTGAAATTAGATCCCGCAAAAACCAACGTCAATGGGGGAGCCATTGCCGTTGGCCATCCTTTGGGGGCTTCTGGAACTCGTATCATGAATCACCTTGTCTACGAGCTCCATCGCCGAAACGCCAAGTACGCCCTGGGCTCCGCATGCATAGGCGGCGGCCAAGGCATAGCCATCATCATCGAAAAACTTTAGGGTACGCCGTACCTTTTTGAAGTGCATTGCGGCATTTGAGGTTTCATGGAAAATGGGTTTAATCTTCGAGAACGCACGGCCCTTATCGTAGGGCCTTTTTCAACAACTGTTCAAAGTTTGATGATGGGTCTGACTCAAATGGGTTCAGATTGCGTTCTTCTGGATTTTGACAATGCCTCCAGTCAGCGTTTTTGCAATCAAATCAACGATGGTCGAGAGATCAATCCGAAGTTTGGCAGAGCTCTTAGTATTAAATCACCCATGAAGACGCCTGAGGATATCAAAGAAGCGGTGGGTTCTGCGGCTCAAGCCTTCGGGAGTGTGGATCTGTTTATTGATGCACAAACCTACAATAAGCCCAATCGATATAAAATTGGCGAGGCCTTAAGCTATCTGGACGATGAAGTTCAGCATAACTTCAAGAGCTCGGTGCTTTTAACTCATGCGGTTTTGAATTTTCTTAAGAACCGTAAGCGCGGTCGTATTTTATATCTTTTGAATGAGTCTTATCCGGACCCTATTTTGGCGGGTGCGCGGGGGGCTTTGGTGCCATTTGCTCAGGCGCTATCGAAACAAGTCTCTGAATTTAATATTACAGTGAATGTTCTTAAGTTGGGATTAACAGAAGAGTTTATTCTTGCTCAGCACCCTGAAGCAAAGTCCATCAAAGAGGCCGTCGAAAAACTTCGTGAAAAAGAGCCTCATCTGAAAATCACGGAGCCAGAAAAGGTGACGAACACGATCACCTATCTGGTCAGCCAGTACGGGGCTGCCGTGAATGGACAAGTGATCTCGTTAAGCTAAGAAGCTCCTTTAAGAGAGCTTCAATCCTTTTAAAATCTGGTCGGCTTTTTCTATATTCTCAGGAGAGACATAGACGCGATCGATAATACGAGCACCTTCATAACGTTGGAAGATCTCTGTTGTCTGGTTGATGGGCGCGGGTTGAGCCCAGCGATCGTATTGATCCACCACATAGATCTGAAGAGCGCGCTCTTCAGGGGAGGCCGTGTGGTATTTGGAAAGACGTGCTTTAGAGCTGGTGCGAATGACTTCCAGCCCCTCATTCTCAAGGGCCTTCTTAATCAACTCAGGGCGATCGGACTCTGAGGTGTTGTGTTGCTCAATGAGAACTTTGAAAGGCTTTCGTTCGGCAATTCTTTGTGACAAAGTATTCGTGACACTGATCAGATGTTCATGAAGTCGATAGTCGTTGTATCGAGTGTATTCGTTGATATCCCCAGGCAGCACGAAGGTGCAGTCGGGTGACGTTAAATAGCGATTGAGCATCTCTTCATAGATGATACTTTTGTGATGACAGTAAACCATCAAATGCATGTGATGGCGTGAAAGCAAAAAATCATCGAAGGAATAGAGTGCGCGACGATTCAAGGCGAGGAACATTTTGTTCTCGCGACGATGAAAGGTCATGTTTTGAATAAGCCAGGAAAGATCGATTTTTCCATAGTTGGTGCCGCAGAAATAACTGTCTCTTTCCAGATAGTCCATGCGGTCGACGTCCAACTCACTGGAGACGAGCTGGCTGAGGATGGGTCTGAAATCGACTCCGCCATCAATGAAGAAGTCATCGGGACAGTGTAAGGCTTTGTCGATCAGGCAAGCGACATGGATCGGTTGAATCTCGGGGAATTGCTGAACAATGGTGTCGGCAATCTGGGAGTCTGTGACGTACTTAATGGTATAGTCTTCGTGATTTGCCCGACGATTGTGATTCATGACTGTATGGGCTTCATCGCCGTACTGTTCTTGTTCTTTATATAATTTGATATTGAGCTCAGAAAGATGAGGCATCACTTGTTCAGTTGTGTGACTGAGGGGGCCGTGTCCAACGTCATGAAGAAGGGCACCGAGGCGAAGAACCTGACGGAAACGTGTTTTTACGGAGGGTTTTGAGAAAGGATAAACACGAAAGATGGCGTCGAAAGTTTCTCCGGCTAAGTGTCCAACGCCGATCGAGTGAATATATCGATTGTGAGTGGCTCCAGGAAAACTGAATTCCGCATAACCCAGTTGTTTGATCGCGCGAAGGCGTTGGTATTCGGCGGTGTCAAGAACGGCCACTTCCTGATTAGAATAATAAATCGAACCATGTACCGGATCTCGAATCTCCATCCAATCCCCTCCCGAGGGTGCGTCGGCTGAAGCTCTATGTATTCATTTTTGAACTGGGGATGTCAACCATTGTGAAGAGGTGATGGGATTTCCACGAGACCCCGAAAATGGCGCACTGCAATTCAAAAGGGTGCGGCGTATCTTCGGAAGTAGGTTTGGATGAAGTTGTTGAATTCTTCCTCTTGGGCGACTTGGTTGAAGATTTCTAGGTATTTTAAAGCTTGAGGAGATTTTTTAAAGGCCAATCCGTATTGATCCATTTGTACAATTTTTTTATTTATTTGCAGGACCTCTCGGTGTTCTTTCAGCTTCGGACTGGTTTTGGTAAGAAATTGAAACATTCCCGCTTCGATGAAAATAAGATCGACTCGCTTGGTTGCTAACTTAAGAAGATTGAGTTCATCGCTGGAGGTGAACTCCAGCTTCAGCTTATTAGATTTGTAAAGATCTTTGAAAGAAGGAGCAATATCATAACCAGTCACGGTGCCTATTTTATAAGGAGTCAGATCTTTTGGTTTTTGCCAGCTTATAACTTTGTCTTTTCTTTCAGCTAACACCCAAGGAGTTTGATAGATGATCTTAGACATCTTCAGCTCGGTAGGAATATGGTTCAATGAAGAGACGGGAAGAAAGCCGGAATAGCGATCGTCCTGCAAAACCAGGCGTTTGGCTCTGAGATAGGGAGCGAAAGTGACCTTGAGTTCGTATTGGCTTTGCGAAAAACCTCTCGAAAGGCATAGATGCCGGCCCCTTGTTCGGGAAGATCTTCACTCATGAAGGGCGGCGCATTGAAGGTGATCATATGTATGACCTCCTTCTTCGCACTTTTTGCCGTAGAGACTCCTATGAATAGACTCCAAAAAATAAGAAGCACTTTAAGCATACTGTGAACCTCTTGTGGGGGGCCGTCTGACTTGAGAATAAACTTGATATCATTTATTAGTCACGAAAAAAAAGATGAAAATATATGTAAATTCAATTAGTTAATCGGAGCTGCCTTTGTGCTTCTGTCAGGTTCATTCGCTGGACTGAAGCCTAGATTTGTAAAAAAATGAGACGTATCACTTTAGGAATTTCTCAAGACACCGATCAGTTAGGTAAGAAATGAACCACCATTCGCACCATGACGGGGCGACCGAGTTTCAAGGATCGAAACTCTGCAAATCTTCAAGGAGGAGGAATTATGGGGTTAAGAATTAACACGAATACAGCTTCGTTAAATGCTCAGAGAGTTCTCTGGGGAACGAAGATCGGTCTTGATAAGAGCATGGAAAAGCTCGCTTCAGGATTCCGAATCAACCGCGCTGGTGATGATGCTGCCGGCCTCGCGATCTCTGAGAACTTAAAAGCTCAGGTACGCGGTCTAAAACAAGCGTCACGAAATGCTCAAGACGGTATCTCTCTCGTGCAAGTGGCCGAGGGTTCGATGAATGAGATCTCCTCGATCTTGATTCGTCTCAGAGAATTGTCTGTACAAGCAGCTTCCGACACCGTTGGGCCGACTGAACGTCAGTTCCTCAACGTGGAGTACGATCAGCTTGTATCAGAGATTGACCGTATCTCCGAAGGCACAGAGTTCAACGGAACTCAGTTGCTAGCAGGTGTGGGCTCCATCTTGGATTTCCAAGTGGGTACTCGAAATAATCCTGAAATCGACCGTATCTCTTTCGATGCTTCTAAGGCTGATGCAAACTCTGCCGCTTTGGGAGTGAACTTGACGTCTGTTGCTGATAAAGCTTCCGCACAAAATGCGTTGGCGGCAATCGACCAAGCGATCGTAAGTGTTTCTGCGATGAGAGCAGACTTCGGTGCGATCCAAAATCGTCTCCAATCAACGGTCTCAAACATTCAAGTGTCCGTTGAGAATATGTCAGCCGCGAACTCTCGTATCAGAGATGTGGATGTAGCTGAAGAGACATCAGAAATGACTAGAAATAATATCTTGTTGCAAGCTGGTACTAGTGTCCTAGCACAAGCGAACCAACAAGCTAACGTAGCACTTGGACTCTTGAACAAGTCGTTCTCTTAAGCCTAACAAAGACTCCAGCGTTGCTGGAGTCGGCTAAGTAAAATGACTTTGGTTCTCGATCTTATCTTCAATGATCAAGATCACCCTCAAGAGAACCGTCTTTAGACGGCGGTTCCGAGTGTACTAGCCCCGAAGCTCTGTTGAGAGCTGACAATTTGATCTGTTTCCTGCGACCGAGGCCGTCGGATGACGACGGCCTCATTTAAAGAATGGAAAATCTTTCCTTTTGTCTTTTTTCTTCGCGCGCAACGCGCTTGATATCGAAACGAAAACATCTCCACAAAATAAAAATAAAAAACAAAAAATCTGGACTCGAGCTGATGCGATTTTTTTCCGAAAAGTAAGTAGGAACTGTGTATCGCAAGTTCCGAAAATTAATTTAACAGGTGCACGGATCGCGCCTTTAGCCAATGGATGGCAACTTTCACGGAGGAAGAATATGATGCAAGGAGGATAGAATGGGATTAAGAATCGGTACCAATGTGGCAGCGTTGAATGCTCAGAAGAATCTGTACATGACGCAAATAAATGCAAATAGATCAATGGCGCGATTGGCCTCTGGATTCAGAATCAATCAAGCTGCTGATGATGCCGCAGGACTTGCGATCAGTGAAAACCTCAAAGGACAAATTCGAGGTCTTCGACAAGCCAATAGAAATGCCAATGACGGTATTTCGTTAGTGCAAGTCGCAGAGGGTAGTTTGAACGAAGTTTCAAATATGCTCATTCGTCTGAGAGAGTTGGGCGTACAAGCCTCCTCTGACACGATTGGTGAAACAGAAAGAAAGTTTTTGGATGTTGAGTATCAACAATTAAAGTCTGAGATTCAGCGTATTACTGAGGCGACGACTTATAATGGTTACGAACTACTCAACGGTACAGGTGGGATGATTGATATTCAGGTCGGTACGAATAACGACCCTTTCCGTGACAGAATCAGTTTTAACTCTGGTGCTGCCAACGCCTCTGTGGACGCCTTGGGATTGACGGCGGAATCAGTGGCTACGAAAGAAGGAGCTCAGTTGAGCTTGGATACAATCGATCAGGCCATGACATCGGTGAATGCGATTCGCGCGAACTTCGGTGCCCTCCAAAATCGTCTCGTATCAACATCTAATAACTTGTTGATCGCGGATGAAAATTTGTCGGCGGCGAATTCTCGAATCAGAGACACAGATGTGGCTTCTGAGACCTCTGAGATGACAAGAAATAACATCTTGTTGCAAGCAGGGATCTCGGTTCTGGGCCAAGCCAACCAGTCTCAACAATTGGCTTTGAAGCTTCTAGGTTAATGATACTTAGGGTGGAGGCCGTCTCGAAAGAGGCGGCCTTTTTTCGTTTTAAGGGGATCTCTTGTCATTCGCCTTTCATTTACTGTCTTTGCTGCTCAGAGTAATGCGAATCTTATTGAAATATTGAGTTCCTAAAGGCACCAACAGGTTATGAAATTTGTTGTAAGCCTTCTTTGTTTTCTGTCTATACAAGCTCAGGCCGCTTGGGATTTAAATGATGTATCTTATTTGCTGCCTTTGCCGACGGCTGTCGGGAATGATGCGCTTCTAGGTTTGGAAGCTCCTGGAAAAGG
>JANJTG010000486.1 GCA_024711265.1 Bdellovibrio sp.
ACTCGGGCGCCGTTTATTGATTTCAGTTTATATCAAAAAAAAGAATTTGTTATTTAACCCTGGGGGCAAACCACATATCGATCACCGCGCCCTGTCTTTCTTTACCTTTTTCAATAAAGATAAAAGTGCTGCGCTCGCGCACTTCGGCACGGTCTCCGATAGCACTGGTCGTCGTCGCATCATATTTTAAAGACACTGATTTAATTCGCGACTTCAAGGGAACCAACTCGCCTTTTTGTACAACCGCATCTCCATTGCGATCAAACCACAAAAGAAGTTTCGCAAAGTCTTTGTCTTTAGCGTCGATCACGTCATCTTTATTCGAATCAAACTCGCGCAAAGCTTCAAAACCGTTTTTAACCGCATCCCCTTGATTTCCGAAAAGCTCCTCGACGGTGATCTTCTGATCGCCATTACGATCGACCGCAATAAAAGCTCCGGGTGCCCCTTTTTCCGGCCACAGGGTATTTCCAGAAGGATTTAATGGAAAATCCACCTCGGCAGAAAACTGAGGACGTTTGTCATCGAAGAACACCATCAACGGAGAAAAGTATCCGCCGCAAAAGCCGTTTTCCCCAGGAAAATAGGCGGCGATACTATATTGTTTGCCGTCCTTTGAGTTGCTTCGATAAATGCTTCCTGAAAGGTCGCCGTTATGACCCATATACTGGCCGCCACTTGCGACATCGGGATCGAATTGTTGAACAAAGCGAACGCTTTGCAACTTCACATCAAAGTCATCACTGATATTTCCTTCTTCATCCACTTTTGTCGTGAAAGTAATAGGCACGGAAATTCGCACATTATTCCCCGCATACGACGCCACCAAACCTGAGCCTGAGGTGTCTTCATTAGGAATAAGAATGACTTTATCGTTACCGGCCATCGACACCACTTTTGCCGGATACTTGACGGAGTACT
Source organism: Bdellovibrio sp. (assembly GCA_024711265.1). GTDB lineage: Bacteria > Bdellovibrionota > Bdellovibrionia > Bdellovibrionales > Bdellovibrionaceae > Bdellovibrio. Next base: position 922 of record JANJTG010000486.1, read on the forward strand.
GTCTTAAAGCACCCTTATCATTCAAGGTGACATACATAATCACCGACGATCGGGGCGAAATTGGATTTGAAACACTTCTTAGATTGGTGCCAAAGCAAGAGTTCGAAACATTGATGGTAATACCTTCTTGTGAAGCTCGCGTGGCTTGTCCAGAAAGGACCACCCCTTGAAATCCCGCGGCTCCGCCCGCCCCCGAATTAACGGCTGCAGGTTGTTGCTCTGATGCCTGGGCATTAATAAATGCTCCCAAGATCAGTGGAGCGCAAAGCCATCTCATCAAAAACATACAAGCCCCCTTTAGTTCCCCTTTTTTGCATCCGG
>JANJTG010000493.1 GCA_024711265.1 Bdellovibrio sp.
CGGGCGAGAGCTCCAGGGCCGTCTCCAGGCTCTCCGCAGCCTTCGCCACGTCGCCCTGGATGCGCTGGATCGTCGCCAGGTGCGCCAGCGCGTCGGAGCGATCGGCCCGCGTGGCCTCCGGGTCGTTCACCAGCGCGGTGAGCTGCTCGGTCGCGCCCACGTAGTCGCCCTGGTGCTGGTAGGCCAGCATCGCCAGCCCGAGGCGCGGCCGGCCGGAGCGCGGCGCCGCGGCCTTCGCGTCCTCCAGCACCTTCTTCGCCCGGGGTACCTCGCCCACGTCGACCGCGAGGCGGGCGAGGCCCTCCGCGGCCTCCCACTGGTCCGCGTCGAGTTGCAGGCGCTTCTCCAGCGCGTCGTTGGCGTCCTTGTACCGGCCCTGGGTCACCGCGAGCTGCGCGAGGAAGAAGTACGAGCGCTTGAGCTTGGGGTCGATGGCCAGCGCGTCCTTGAAGCTCCGGTCCGCCAGCTCCGGGTTCTTCGTGAGCAGGGTCTGGCCGACCGCCAGCGAGGCCAGGGCGCGATCGTTGGGGTTCTTGCTGTTGAGCGCCCGCTCGGCCAGCACCTTGATGTCGTTCGGCGGCCCGCCCCGCGCGATGAGGAAGTGTGCGTGGGCCACGAAGACGCGCACGTCACCGCCCCGCTGCTCCGCGATGCCCATCATCGACTCCGCGGCCTTCGCCGACGCCTCGTCGATCTGCCCCGCCCGCCCGAAGGCGAGCGACAGCACCCAGCCGGCGAGCGCGCGGTCGTTCGCGGGCTCGAGCACCAGCGCCTGCTGGAACGCCTCCTCCGCGTCCGCGTAGCTCGCGGTGGTGTCCTTCGCGAGGAGCTCCTCGCCGTCCTCCACGAGCGCGCGGGCCGTCTGCTCGCCGATGTCGGGGTACTTGAGGCGCCACTGCTGAATGATCGCGTCGACCGGCCGCGCGGGGCCGGAGCTGCCCGGCTGCGTGACGAGCAGCGGCGCGCGGCTCGCCCACGGCCGCTTCACCACGAGCCCGATGACCACCGCGGCGAGCACGACCGCGCCCACGCCCAGGCCGATGAGCTGCCCCTTGCTGCGGCCCCCGCCGGCGCGCATCGCCGAGCGCACCTGGCTCACGTCGGCCGCGCCCATCGACGCCCCGGCGGGCACGAAGGGCCTGGGCGGCGCCGCGGGGGCCTCGGCCGGGGCCGCCTCCGTGCCGCCGCTCGCCTTCGCGCGGCAGTCGTCGCAGACCCCCAGCGCCTGGTCGAAGGGGTCGGTGATCTCCTTGCCGCAGGTGCGGCACTTCACCCCGGAGGCCTCGGACGCCCCGCCACCGGGGACGCCCAGCAGCGAATCGAGCCCGCCGCTGGCCGCCGCGGCTGGCGCCGGCGCACGGAGGACCGGCGCGCGGGCCGGGCTCGCGGCCGGTGGGGCGACGGCGGGCGGCGGGCCACCAAAATCGAAGGGAGACGGCGGCGCGGCCGGGGCCGGGCTGCCGAAGTCGAACGGTGACGGTGGAGCGGCGGGCGCCGCGGCTGGGGGTGACCCGCCGAAGTCGAACTGTGAAGCTGGCGCGGCCGCGGCTGGGGGCGGCCCGCCGAAGTCGAACGGAGACGGTGGCGCGGCTGCCGGCGGCGCGCTCCCGAAGTCGAAGGGCGCTGGGCCGCCCGCAGGCGCCGCGGCGTCGGAGCCGGGCGGCGGGGAGCCAAAGTCGAAGGGGTTGGGCGCCGAGGGCGCCACGGCCGAGAAGTCGAACGGCGAACTCTCAGGCGCGGGTGCCGGGGCGGGCGCCGGCCCACCGGGAAACGTCGGCGGCGCGAAGTCGAAGGCCAACGGGTCCGCGCCCTGGGCCGCCTGCGTCGCCGGGGCCGTCTGGCCGAAGTGGAGCTCGCAACCCGCCG
>JANJTG010000511.1 GCA_024711265.1 Bdellovibrio sp.
TACCTGGACCTTTCTTTTTGTGAACCGGTCTTTCTCAACTGGATTCCCCCGCTAAAAAATGAAACCCTCCCCTCCTATGCCGCCCGGTTGCGGGAACAAATCCCGGACATAGCTCCTGTGATCACCGGTATCTCATTTGGAGGCATGCTGGCTACAGAAATAGCGAAAGCAGACGCTGCTGTCAGGGCGATTTTGATATCCAGCAATAAAACACATGCAGAGCTGCCGCGTTATTTTGCCGCTGTCAAATATTTTCCCCTGTACCGCTGGGTGCCCGCTTCTCTTTCCAAAAACTTTGTCCGGCGTTTTGCCGGAATACTGGGCGGCACCAATCCGGCGGAAAAAAAATTGCTGGAATCCGTTATCAGGGATAGTGATATTTCCTTTGTCAGATGGGCTATTGATGCCATCCTGCACTGGGATAACCGGGATATCCCGCCCAACCTCGTGCATATTCATGGCACAGCAGACAAATTGCTGCCCATCCGCCATGTAAAAGCTGATTACACCATTCAGGACGGCACCCATGTGATGACGCTTGATAAACATGCCGAAGTCAGCCGGCTGCTGCGCCGGTTAATTGAGTGACCGCAGTTGTCCCCAGATAAGATCAGCCAGGAACTGGTTCCCTTTCGCATTCATATGCACCCGGTCATACGTGAGGATATCCTTTTCTTTGTTGTCCGGATTATTTTCCTTTTCATAATCAAGGAAACGCTGACGCAGGTCCACCAGGGGCAGTTTGTTTTTTGCAGCCAGTTCACGGATAATATTGCTGTACCGGTTCAGATCCCCGTCCAGCTGGTTACTCATATCCTTTTTTTCACCCACCACTGCCGGCGTACAGAGTACAGCCTGTATATTCCGCGCCCGGAGTTTATTCAGGATAGCCTGGTAAAATTGCTGAAACTTGTCCGGGTCCGTACCGGTACCATGAATGATCTTATGCCATACATCATTCACCCCGACATAGATCACGACAATATCCGGATTCTTGACCAGTACATCCTGTTCCAGCCGCAGGTACAGATCATATACCTTATTCCCGCTTACACCCGCCCCGGTAAATTCAAATCCATCCCCCTTCCCTTCTGCCCGGCACATACTGTCAATCCGTTTTACATACCCGCCGGGTTTTATCCCCAGTTCCGTAATA
>JANJTG010000530.1 GCA_024711265.1 Bdellovibrio sp.
CACCAGTGGAGTTCGGGCAAGAAGCGCACTCCCAAGGTCTATGAGGTGACGCTGAAACATGCGGTGGACGAGGCCTTCGTCGCCACCCTGCTGGGCGGCGTCCAGCTCCACGACGAACCGGAACCGATCGCCGCCACGGCCTGTGCGCTCACCAGCCCGACGACCTTGCGGCTGACGATCCGCGAAGGCAAGTACCACCAGGTCAAACGCATGGTCGGCGCCGCCGGCAACCGCGTCGAAGCCCTCCACCGCAGCGGCGTCGGCGGCCTCGCGCTGGATGCCGGGCTCGCGCCCGGGCAATGGCGCTGGCTGGAAGCGGCCGATCTGCGCCAGCTTGCGGACTACGACCGCGATCCGGCCTGAAGTACCGATTCAGAAGCGCATTTCGAGGTTGGCCCCTACCGCCCAGCGCTGCTCGCGTTCGGGGTCTTCGTCGCCGTTCGGCCAGAAATGGCCGGCAATCAATTCACCGATCAGCCAGTCCCGATAAACCGGCTGCTGCCATTTGACGCGCACACCGTACTCACTGAGCTTGTCCCGCATGCCGGTTTCGCCGGTGGCGACGATCTCGCCCGAGAGCACGCGCTGATCGCCGAATTGCCTGAACAGGCCGAGGCTGCTCGACCAGGCGAAACCGTCGGTTTCCTTGGTGATGGTGGCGGCGTTCTGCCAGTGCAGCGCCAGCGCCGGAGTGAAGGCGTGCTCGTAGTTGAAGGACGTGGTCGAGCCGAAATGGTCCTTGACCGTCCAGAACACCGTTTCCCTGAACTCGATCCGGTCCTGCGCCGACAGGGCCCACTGTGCGCGCAGGCGTGCCTGTGCATAGACCTTGTAGCCCCCGCGCACGCCCGCGCGCAGGTCGATGTTGCGGCGCAAGGCGTAGCCGAGGCCGATGAAGCCGCTCTGGTCCTCTTTCGGCCGCTCTTCCAGCAGCTGCTGCTCGCGGGTGAAGGTCTCCGGCTGGTCGGTGACCAGTTCACGCTCGTTCTGGCGGCCAAGGAAGATGTAGGCCTTGTCGCGCAGGTTGGGCAGGTCGAAGCGGGCGCGCAGGCGCACGTTGGTGTCCCAGCCTTCGTCCTGGCGCCAGAGCAGGCGCAGCCCGAGCCGCCCGTGAGTGACTTCGCCGCCGTCCTCGAAGGGACGGTCGCCGAACCAGTCATTCACCGTTTCCCCCAGCCATACGGTCAACCCGCGCACTTTCGTCCGGGTCTGCTCGAGCACGCCGATTTCCTGCGCGTCCTCATTTGCGGGAAGGGTTGCCGCCGGGGGAGACAGCCCGAGCTGGGCGACTGCGGATCCGGTGGGGACGAGAAGCAGGAAAAGGCAAGGAATAGCGTGTCGTGGCGTCACGATGATGTCCCCCAAGCGCCGAAATTGCCGACTGCCGTGGTCCGGTTCGATCCGGTGCGGCGGTGGTCCTGCCTGTCGAACAGCTTCTGCCGCGCATTCTACGCTTTCGGAATGGGATCGGGGATGCTGCGTCCGGTGTGGCCGCGTGCTTCGTTGCCTCGTGTTTTATTCTTTAGTTTTTCTATTGATTTAAATAACAAAGAAGTAAACAGTCGGCCGAAATCTGTGGATAAGTCTGCAGACCCCTTTCCCTGAAAGCTTTTTCGGGGTCGAACAAGAGGTTGGTAAGGCACTTCGTCCCGTGTGCGTGAAATGTCCATGCTTTTTTCCGATTTGCGGATTTCTCTGCTTGTCCACATGCTCTCCCGCCTCTGCTCCCAGGATTGCTCACCGAAATGATGTTTTTGGCCAAAAATTCCCGGCCGCGCTGGGAAATCTTCTGCCGGGTTGTGGATAACTTTGGGGATATCGGCGTTTGCTGGCGGCTGGCCTGTGATCTGGCTCTGCGCGGGGAAGGCGCGGTCCGGCTCTGGGTCGATGACTGGTCGGTGCTCGGGCGCATCTGTCCGCCGGCGCGGGCGCTCGATCCGGAGCGTGGCGGCGTGGTCGCGGGCGTGGAACTGCGCCACTGGGGCGAGCCTTTTCCGGTGCTCGCGCCGGGTGAAGTCGTCATCGAAGCCTTCGCCTGCGAGCTGCCGGAAGTGCATTTGCAGGCGATGGCGGGCCAGACCCGGCGGCCGGTGTGGATCAATCTCGAATACCTGTCGGCGGAGGACTGGGTGGCGGGCTGCCATGGCCTGGCTTCGCCCCATCCGCGCCTGCCTCTGGTGAAGCATTTTTTCTTTCCCGGCTTCGACATCGACAGCGGCGGCCTGCTGCGCGAGGCCGACTTGCTCGCGCGGCGCGCGGCCTTCGTTGGCGATCCTGCCCGCCGTTCGGCGTGGCTGGCCGAACGCGGGCTCGAG
>JANJTG010000356.1 GCA_024711265.1 Bdellovibrio sp.
TCGAGCTGCTGGGCGACGGCGAGCGCGCCCCCGCGGATGGCCGTGGCCGCCCGCGGCTGGTAGCCGGTCACGAAGGGCTGCGGGGCCTGGAACGTCATCCCGGCCACCCCGAGGCTCCAGCGCGTGTCGCCGGGCTGCTCCCAGCCGAAGGCGAGGAGCGCGTCGGCGTCCCACGGGGCGAGGAGCATCGCCTTCGCCGTCGTCAGCACGACCCCGGGGTTGGGTGCCGGGGCCGCGGGCGTCGGCACCTCGCGCGCGTAGAGCACGTTGCCCTTGAGGTAGGCCTGCGCCACGCCCGGCTGCCGGGCGACGAGGGCGACGGCGGTGCCGGGGCCCGTGACGTGCTGGGCGGTGCCGGGGAGCGCCTGGGAGAGGACCCCGCCGTCGAGGGCGACCCAGCTCACGACGAAGCCCCCGTCGGTGCCGGCGACGGAAGGCCGGAGGCCACTCCCGGGGAGGAGCTCGTCGACGAGCCCCCCGTCACGGAGGAGCCCGCCCGCGGTGAGCTCGCGCACGTCGATCTGCGCGGCGGTCGACCAGGCCACCAGCGCCGTGGCGTCGTTCGCGCCGAGCTCGAGGTCGATGAGCGTCGTCGGCTCGAAGAGGGGCCCGGCCGGGCACTCGAGCACGCCGTTGCTCTCCAGCGGCGCCACGCGAATGGCCTGCGTCCCGTTGGCCTGTCTCCGCTCGACCCAGGCCACGACGAGCCCGCCATTTCGCAAGGAGACGGCGCGGGGTTTCTCGAAGGTGATGCCCGGCGGGGCGAGGCAGCCGGGGAGCGGGAGGGCGCCCACCAGCGCGCCATTGGGGCCGACGCGCGCCATCCACAGGTCGGCGCGGGCGCCGGTCTCCACGCCGAAGCTCCGGTCGCGGCGGTCGTCGACCCAGAAGGCCCAGCCGTCACCGCCCGCGGTGGCGATGGCGACCTCGGTCAGCCCGGAGAGCGGCGTGCCGAGGTGGTGCGGTGCGATGCTCCGGGGCTCCGTCATCGGCGGGAAGGCGAGGAGCAGGCCCAGGAGCGAAGACCACATGGAGGGGGAGCGTAGCAGGCGCGGACCCGCGCGGCGGCTCAGCGGTGCGCGTGGGGGAAGCGCCGCGCTTCGGGGTAGGGCACCACCTCGTCTTCTACGCCGCGGCGCAGGCGCTCCTGGGTGCGCTGCCAGAAGCCGGCGGTGAAGAGGTCCCCGTGGAGCGACTCGAACACCCCCCGGGAGCGCGGGTCGGGGAAGAGGAAGGGCGGGAACTCCTCGGGGAAGATGTCCTTCGGGCCGACGTGGAACCAGGGCTCGGCGGAGAGCTCGTCGTCGTCGGAGCGCGCTTGCGGCTTCGCGCGGAACTGGCAGTCGGTGACCGGGGCGATCTCGTCGTAGTCGTAGAAGACGACGCG
>JANJTG010000250.1 GCA_024711265.1 Bdellovibrio sp.
GATCTGCGCGCCAGGTCAGTTGTGAGGTGACTGAGAAGATACTGGAACAGCTCCCAGCCCCGGCACGGGCGGCCAGGGGTGTGAGAGCTGCAAATGTTAAGATCAAGAGTAAGAGCTTCATAGATCTTACAACTGGGACAAACTATTGATAATAGACTGTTTATATTCGCGCTCAAGAGTATTGAGGTTCTCCTGAAGTACATCAATCTTCTGAATGATCTCTTGGCGATCTTGATAGTTTTTGTAGGTTATATAGCTCAAGCCCGCCACGATGGCACCGTTGATAGCAGTCATGGTCAGTTTAGCTTTAGGCGAAAGATCACCTGCGTTCACTTTGTTCACGCTTAAGGCGCTCTTGATTAAGGACAGAGTGGAGCCAGCGGTGAAGAGCCCTGATAAACCCAGATCGACTTCTTTGGAAGACAGGTTACTTCGTGCTTCTCCCAGGTCGCGTGCAACGGAGTTAATTCTTTCAATACGGAAGTTTTCACTTTTCAGCAAGGATTGAATTTTTTGATCAATATTTGGATCAATTCGACGGAAAGTATCCAGGCGCTGTTTGTTTTCAGTCTCAAGTCTTGCAAGAATCTCTTTGGATTTTGTAATGGCATCATTCAATTCCGCGCGCTGAGATGCTTCCATTTTTTCGTCGGTGATTTTGCCGACGTAGGCTTCAATTCCTTTGGAGATGCTGATAGCTCCAGAGACCGCAGCCCCGAAACCCCAGAAAAATGTTCTGATATCTTTGCTCTTATAAGCTCGATAACCCATATAAGCCGTAGCGGCAGCAGATCCAATTGACGTGTAGAGATTCACTTTATTGAGTGTATCTAGTGAAGATAGTTCTCCTGTGCGATTCAAGTGCTCTTCAGCAGCCAACACGGTCGCCTTTTGTTGTTGAATAAAGAAAAGATTTTCGGCGATTTTTGTTGCTAGCATAACCTTGTCTTCTTCGCGGCTTGCAGAAGCGACATTGGTAGATGAACTCTGGGCCATTGCCAGAGTTGGAGTTGCAACTCCGGATATTGCTACGATACCAGCCATCAACATAGAAACGGATTTTGTTTTCATAAGTTCTCCTTTTTTGTTTTTATTATCCCCAGAGTTAAAGGTTGGTATCGTTCATGAGCTTTCGGATGAGCTCCGGAAGTACAACTCCGTGACTGTCTGTTACATACTAATAAAGCGAGGAGTGTGCCTGATTGTTTCTCTGTTTATTTGGAGTACGGATCTTGTTTCTTGTCGAACTTTTTTTTCCGAGCCTTTCGACGGCACTGGACAGGATGGACAGATGGGTGTCGCATGGACAACTAGTTTGATTTATTAAAGATTTTCAGATTCCTATGGACGTGACGGACAGAAGGAATCGCTGTCTACTGAAATGCAGCCTCCTTCCTTTTTTGAGGTGTTATAGGAGAATAAATCTATCGTTAGCAAACTTATGAAGTGGCACCTCTCTTGCTTTGTTGCTCTTCAAAATAAGGAGAGAACTTTATGTCATTCAAATTATTATCTTTAACTTTGGCTGGAATTCTTAGTGTTCAAAATCTTGCGATGGCGCAATCAGATCGAACTGCGGGAATCGGTGATGAGCAAATTCGAAGTGCACAGCAGAACATCATATCTATTAAAAAGGATCTTGGGGCACTTGATCGTGCATTGTTGGCAGCAGAGGAAAACATTAAAAATAGAGACGGCAAGGGAAGTCTACTTAATGGTGCGGCAGTCACAGGGGCCGCGATCGGATTAGGAGTTTCTGTGATGGCCATGCTGAAGGTTCGTAAGGTAGGTCTTGAGTCGACGTTCGCGGCAGCTATTATGGGCTATGCTGCATTTTTAAGTACGGCCTCATCAGTCGGATTAAGCGTTGCTGGGGAAGCCGTGAAGCCCGATCTTGATCTCAATGAAATTAAAAGTACACTAAATCAGGCCCAGGTTGAAGTTCAAGGGGCCCTTGCAGCGACGACAGATCAGTCAACATTGTCTTTGCTTAAGCAGTTGGATGGCTCACTGAAGGCAGTTGGTCAAACGCTGGCAAATTACTCTGAGAAAGAGACATCCGTCTCAAGAAACAAACTAGCGGCTCAGCTGACTCAAGTCGCCGGCGCGGCCATCGCGGCGTATGGATTTACTCAGCGTCAATCAGGGGCTCTAATCGTCGGATCTTTGATGGCGAATGCTGCCAACATCGGACAGATCGTAAACAGTTTATCTGATTCTGAGGCCGAGCGTGTTCTAAAGGAAATCGAAAACACACGCAAAGCAATTAATTCAGCGGCTATGGCATTGAACTAGAGTGTGTTCATAGAAATAAAAAAGAAATCCCCGAAGAAAGTCGATGTGCTGATCAATTAAGTTCAGGTGGCACCGAGTTCAACGGGGATAACAGATTGTTTATCAAGATCTCTGGTAAAACTCCAACACGAAGTTGGAAGTTAGCCGGAGCAAGATAATCAATCCGAAGTCAGGGTAAAATAAAAAAATCAGTACGTAAAGAGGCCTGGGAAAATAACAAAGAATCAGGCGCTCGTATCAGTATTTAATTTTATTCTCTAGGACGAACTTCCAGCATTTCGATGTGAAAGATCAAATTAGAATGAGGTTTAATGTGTTGTCCGATTTGGCGCTCGCCGTAGGCAAGAGCCGAGGGAATATAAAGAGTACGTTTTCCCCCTTCTTTCATGCCCATCACACCTTGACTTAAACCCACGATCACTTTTTTAGAGCCCACGACAAACTCGAAGGGGCGTCCGTGATTGAAGGAGGAATCAAACTTGGTTCCGTCTTCAAGAAACCCTTCGTATTGTATAAAGCACAAAGCTCCTTTGAGAGCTTCTTTGCCAGTTCCAAGGACGGTGTCGGTGATTTTTACGTCTGTCGGTTTCATTGGAGGGGCCTCGCGCCTATTGAAAAGAGTTAATCCAAACGGAAAAGGGCAAATTTTAGATACCGTAATTCTTCCATCGCCAGAGGGTAGGGGTGATCAACGGGTTGAGCGCCGAAATAGACCAGTGTCGCCCGTTTGCGTGCGCGAGAAAAAGACTCTTGGCAAATCTCCATAAACTCTTGCGAAGAAATATGGCTTGAGCAGGAGCTAGCAGCAAATAAACCCTCCGAGTTCACAAGCTTTATCGAGTTCGAAAAAACTTTGGTGTAAGCGGCTTTGGCTTGTTCGACGGATCTTTCATTTGGAGCAAAGCTGGGGGGATCAGTGATGACCAGATCGTATTTCTTTTTTTCAAGGATCTGCTTTTCGAGATAATCAAAGGCATCTGCGGCAATGTCGTGGTGAGTTGTCGGGAGATGGTTTATTTTAAAATTTCTTTCCACCGCTTCGATGGCGACCTTGGCAATATCGACGCTGGTAACTTCTTTTGCCCCGCCTTTAGCGGCAAAAAGAGAAAATCCACCGGTGTAGCTAAAGAGGTTAAGCACCGTTTTTCCAGAGGAGAAATGCTGAATGATTTTTCGATTGTCCCTTTGATCTAGAAAGAAACCGGTTTTCGCGGCGTCGCGAATATTTGATGCGAAAAGAACGCCGTTTTCAAGGAATTGGACTTCGGGAGCCAATGATCCCACGATGTTAACGCCTTTTTCGGATTCATCGTTGCGACGTTTTAAGTAGACACACTTTATCTGAGGAAAGGCGGCTTGAATTTTCTCGGCAATCGCTTTGGCATTCCAAACCTTTTCCATGATAGGGTGGTCGTGTTTGATGACAGCGGTGTCGTTGTAGATATCAATAATCAAACCTGGCAGACCGTCCCCTTCGCCATTGATAAGACGGAACGAATTAGTAATCGAGAGATCGAATGTTTTGCGTATCTCGAGGGCCTTACGCCATTGTGAATCGAAATAAAGCTCCAAGGTGCGTTCAATATTGTTGCGTCTAAAAATAGGCTCTTCAGTCAAAAGAAGAACACGAAAGCGTAATTGAGTATCTGCCTGCCAAATACCTAGAGCTAAGGGCTCTCCTTTGTATTTAAGAAGGCGAATTCCTGATTTGCCGGTACGAGATTCATCGAAACAATTTGCGAAGATCCAGCGGTGGCCTCTTTTGAGATGTTTTGTGACATCTCGCTTGAGGTCGACGTGTTGGAGATCCTCTTCCAAATGAATGGCCATGGAACTCATATTTAATTTCCCAGACACTGACTTAAACGAACCTGCGCCCCTTGGGTCTCCTGATCAAGAACTAACTCGACCACGCATTTTTGAGAAAGCTGACGGGCTTGAGTTCGCCCTTTATCGCAGGCCTCTAAGGATTCAAAATAAAAGGTCTTTCCATCTAGGTCCCCTACGCGACTGTCGACGAACATAACTTGCGGTGCTTGGGGATGGCAGAAGACTGTTCCAAAGGCGTTGCCATCTTGTCCAAAAAAGCGATCCACCAGGGGGGTGATGCGCTTCGTTTCGAAGACACGAAAAGATCTTTCGGCAGAGTGCCCTTGAAGGGAAACGAAAACGCCCAAAATAGTCACAAAGAAGGCCATAAAGCGCATATATTCTCCTAGATTTGAAGATCCTATCGAATGTTCAAAACCAAGGCCAACTTTATATTTAACTCTGCGGATAATCGTTTAGTTAGTAACGGTGCATCCTTCAGACCCGGAATGAAGACCGACTTGAGCCAAACCATTGGCTCCGCACCCTGCGCTAACAGGGTTGGGAAGGCAGCCTACCGGGGCGAGAGGGCCGACGCCAACCAGTGGCATTGAGCCTGAGCAATTTAAATTGCTATTGGGAAGAGGATCGCATTTGGCAATCAGTCCCTTAAAGTCGATTCCTGAAATGAAAACTCCGGTAGAGGAGCAAGAAAAATCAACAATGTGTCTTTGTTGATCCGATCGAGCCGCATAGACCAGTTCCGTGTGATGATTTCGAACCCCACTGGGATTTTTGGGGCCAACGAATTGGGTGTCGACATTAATAAGAACTTTTTCGCAGAAGTCATTTGATGAACAGATGACTTTCATTTCGGCCTTTCTTTGAAAGACACATTCAGAACTTGGATTTGAACAGGTAAATCCTTTTCTGGGATGAATAGGTTCGATTTTGTTTAAGCCGTATTTATCCGAGGGATCTTTTGGTTGGATGATCGAGTTGTTTAGACTGTTGCAGTTGCTTCCTTTGCGTTGAAAGCAAAGTTCTAATTGAGGATTGCTGTTGTAAAATAGTATTTGCAGAATTTCTTGATTTCCCAGGACTTGCAGGGACTGAAGGTGAAAAAGATCCAGTTGGGATTGCAGATCCATCTTTCTTTGCGATTCCGAAAGATTGAAGATTGCAACGGAGGTCACCAGCATAACAACGGCCGAGACTCCAATGCCGACAAGAGCCGACACCAGAGAAAAACCTTTTTGATTGCTTTTGATTTTTATCGCGGACGTCATTGGACCGTACCCGTTACTTTCTTGGGTTCGGTTAAATTGCAGACGCCATTCAGCGTGACACTCGTCGGGATCGTCGAAGGGGAGCCGCCACATCGGCAGGAGGGTTGTGCGGGAATGGAAACCGTTGCCG
>JANJTG010000373.1 GCA_024711265.1 Bdellovibrio sp.
AATAGATAAACTCTTGAGGTGTGCCACTTTTTTGCGAAGCTGCCAGGATGATTTCGCTAAAGGGCTGAGGGAATAAAAGGTCAGGATGATCGTTAAGAAGGCGATCTTTCACTTCGGGCTGCAAAGCCCCCAGAGCCGAGAAAAGCGGAAGGTAAAGGCCGGTGCGCGCATAGCCAGAAGAAATAGCCAACCACGTGTCTTCGGACGTGATATTTCGTTTTTTGAGATCTTCCACGGCATTGTTTAGAACTTTTTCTGCAAACGGTTTTTCATTCACAGAGATGAGCCACTCCGTGGTGAGGCGAGTTTGCGGAGCCAGTTCTCCGACCCCCAGAAGGCTCAAGCCCTGTAGCTCTTTGTTGTCGACTTTCAGAGGCGCATAATTTTGTTTCAACTCGCGAACCGCAAGGACACCGTAATACCCCAGAGGATCTTCTTTTACGAGAGTTTGAAGTTCTGCGGTTGCGGCGTCATTTTGGCCTAACTTTTCTTGAGAACGCGCCAGCCAAAAGCGCGCGCGAGCCATATCCGCAGGGTCTTTCACCAAAGACTTCATTTGCTCAAGGCTGGCCTTCGCTTCTTCCCATTTCTGCAGTTTGTAGTAGTTCCAAGATTTTAGCCACGCGATCTTGTCGCGAAGCCCAGGAAGACTGACGGGTTGTTGATAGCTAGCCTCAAAGTATTCAAGGGCTTTGGGGAAGTTGCCTTTTTCCTCGTCAATGCGGCCCAAGATGAAGTAAACCTCATCCATGGGATAAAGCCCACGTAGGAGGCGGTGAGTTTCATTCAAGACTTGCACGGCTCGCGAAGTCTGATCTTCTGTCCACAAGGTCTTGGCAAAAAGAACTTGTGCATCATGGTAGCGCGAGATCGCTCGGCGATCTTTTTTATTGCCTTGGAATTCCTTTTTGGCCCAGTTTACAAGGTCGGCGGTAGCATTGATATAGTCCGTACGCTGTTGCGCGACTTTGTAGGTCTGGCGAATGTTCTTAAGACTTTGAAAGTGATCATCCGAGCTGGCTTGTTTAGAACTCAGAATTTTTCTGTATGTTTTAAGGGCGCTGTCAAAGTCCCGATGAAAGCGATAGTCGGCAGCGACAGAACTTAATTCTTTGAACATCGGTGCGGGATGAAGGCGTGGAGAGTTCTTATAAAGCTGAGTCTGAATCTGACTGATGTCCTCTTTGAGATCGAGCTTTTGCGCTGTTTGAAGGGCTTTTTGTAAAAGATCTTCTTTGTTCTTCTTGTTGCTTTCAAGACGGGCTTTTTCTAGGTACGCGGAAAGATCGTCCTTAGGGTCTTCAGAACTGAGGGCCTCTTTGAGTTTGATGTCCACATAAAGATCGCGATACCACGGGGCGACCTGACCAGGCAGTTCGATAAGCTTTTCTTTATCTCCACAAACTTCATAAGCTCGCAACAAAGCCAGATCATGCAAGGGGAAGTCTTGCTCTGCAGAGAGTGTTTTAAATCCCTCGCAGGCGCCTTGAGGGTTTGTTTCTTTTGTTAACGTCGATACTGTGTAGGTTTTCCACCAGCGAATGTTGTCTTCTTTGGCTCCCACCTCAAGCTTTGCCAGATCGTTTGGCGAAGCCATCTTCCATTTTCCCAAAAAGGGAGGCGGTGGAGGAGTTAAGCGTTTGTCGATACGCGTGTCAAAA
>JANJTG010000255.1 GCA_024711265.1 Bdellovibrio sp.
GGTCACGAGATGAATATCGAGCCTTACAAGGAACGAGAGATTTGACACATTTGCGAGGGCCGGCACTTCCTGAGGTACGTTTTTTGGAGACTTATCAGAAGCACTGATTTAATACTGCTCTGCAGTTATTCCGCAAGAGCGAAAGATAAGGCTAATCAACATAGCCTGAAATACAAAAGCCATAAGAAAGCGCCAATTCTTGCCAAAAGTGGAGCCCTTAAACTTTTGATTAAAAAACCTCTTCCTTGCATTCATGGGACGCGCAAGAAAAGAAGAGTAGTGCTCAATCCAGATCTCAAATGCTTTAAAGGCGGAATACGAAAATACTCCTATCGCCACCGAATTTAGGATCAATAATTTTGGCGAAATGTGAAGCTGCTGGAGTTTATCTTTCTCATTATCAGATATAGCAATAAAGAATGACTGCAAAAACACGCCAGCCATTTCTGGAGCCGCCCTAAACATGTGTCCTGTGGATAAAAGTATTATTGATAGACAAAAGCAGGAGATGATCTGAAAAATCAGAAGTCTATTGAGTTCCTTATCATGCGAGTTTCCGACAAAAGGCATCACGCAAAGCAAAAGAACCCCTCCTATAGACATAAACCAATAAAAGGGACTTAACATTTCAAAAATAAAGTTAAAAGTTGAGATAGATTCAGTGGCGCTCATATTACTCTATCTACTTGTTGGCACTCATCTCTTTATGGCTCTTTCTATCGAACTCTAGTTCTGTTCCATTGCCGACTTTCACAGTGGCCTTTGACGAGGCACCGAAAATAGCAGATGCTAATTGATCTGCAGGATGTAAAGGTTCCGGTTCTTTTGATTCATACTCGAACAAATTTGTTGTTAGTTTGGACATGAGCGCATCTGGAATTTCGCGCTCCCTATCTAGCCATTCGGATGCAAGCTCAACGACCCAGCTTGCCCTGTCGACGTCAATTTCAAGCCTTTTTAACAAGAACTCTTCGTTTGAGTGTTTTTCAAACCAACTATTGTTCCAAAGAAGATAGAAGACAGATGTTGATGCAAAGGCAACAGCCAAACCAATTTGGCGTATGATGTGTTCCGGTGTTGAGTCCATCGACAGTCCAAACACTTTTAAAGCAGCTAACGAAGAAAGTATGAATAGCCCCCCGAAAATACTCAACAGGATAATCGTGAACCATTTAATAGGCGTGCGAAGCTCAACTGTACCTGAAGAAAGATTGAACTTTTCGGCCCTTGTTTCAAAAATTTTCTTAAGCTTATCGGCTAAAGCGCGTCTTGCGTGACGGCTGGCGCGATCATCCACAGCCTTGATTTTTGAGTCGAGGGCTGACTCTTTTGCTTCAAATTGCTTCTTCTGTTCATTTATATCATCTTCTAAGGCGGATACTCTTTTTTGATATTTCTTTTCAAGTTCCTGACGGTAATTTTCTTGATCAAATATAAGAGAGTGAGAAATACCTTCTAATTTACGCAGTCTCTCTTCCCCAGCGTCAAATTGGGCTTTTAGCGCATCACCTAGATCCCTTTGCGCGACGGCAACGGAGTCCAAGGCATCCATACTTTTACGAAGTAAGGATGTAATTTGGGCGGCCAAAATCTTATGCTGATCTTGAAAGTTTCCAAAATTTATAGATGCATTGTCCATACGTTGATCTTGAGCGCGGAACAGAGAAATAGAAAAGCTTGGAGTTTGACCATTCATTATGGAACTCATAGACAGGCTCGAAATAACCTCTGAATTTAGAGCTAGAATCTCCGCGAACTCAGGGTTTTTATCCAGTGGACCAGAAAGCGCTATATGACCACCTACGGAAAGATTGACACTCATGGACTGAACGTTCAAATTTAGGCCTGAACAAATCGTAGCCAATCGACTAATCCAATCTTTGTCAGTCAGCTTAGATATTTTGAATGAGGGATTTTGCAGAGCCATATCTACTTCCTTAGGGAAAAGTGAAAAACAGATTCTACAATATGAACTTTTGTTTATACATCAAAACGAAATTAGACCCGCAGCATCATCACTACGCTCAAACTCTGGAAATTAAGCTTATGAAGAGAGCCGAGACACCAGGATGGCACCCCATGTACTTTAAAGCTGCCTTGAGGAGAGATCTACGGGATTTGATAAAATGCTTGAGCTTAGAAGGTCGGCGCAAAATTAATCGACAAAGCTCGTAGTACGCCAACAACAGGGATTCACTCGATCTGGATGAACGCGATGGTCCCAATGGCGAGCCGAGGCCCTGAGGGTTCACTGCGGCCCGAGCCCTCCCCTTTTTTTACACATGCACCTTCACGCCGACGGATGAAGCAATATCATCCACCTTCTCACGAAATGCCGCGACTCCCAACCCCTTAAACATTTTGATAATGGTTTTAAGACTTGGATTTCCCGTTGGTGATACCGCCTCAAAGAATGTCCGCTGAGGCAAATCTACAATCTCAAGGATCTCTGTGATATTCGCAGCTTCATAGTGATCTTTAAGAATCTCTTTAAAAGCAACCTCATCACCTTCAAGAAGACACTCGACAAGTGCGCGCACCACAAAGTCGGTGTCAGCAAGACGTTCGGTTGGATTGTGATCTTTCAACTTACGCAAGCGAGCAGCCCCAGCTTTAGAGGCCTTTAATGGCTTAACTGAAGGACCCAAGAATTTTTCTTGCTTCTGTGATGTCTTTGTCTTGCCCATTTTTATTTCCTCCTAGAAGTAGAACTACAGTCTCACCACCTTCATCTTCAAAAATTGCGAAGTAGATTCTTCGCCCATTCTTGAATCGCAGTTCTGCTAGCCCACCTTCCAAATCTTTATTATCTCCAAAGTGCCCATGATCGACTATATTCTTAACTCGCTTTTCGATCTGAGCTTGCTCTTTCGCCCGCTGGTCGCTGTACCAACTGTCGTACTCTTCGGTCTTTTTCGTTTTGTACTGCATGTACCTATTGTGCAATATACCGCACAAATCAACAACAATTAAATAAACTATTTATTATTTGCACCACTTTGGTACAGCGGGAGGCTCCAGATCAAACCAATTGCTCCAGAGATACCCAATGCCTGGACACGTTGAACAAGTTTCATCATCACAGACAGAGGTACGGCTTCCAAAGGGAGCCCTGCCTTCCATCAATCTTACATATCCTTACAGAGGTATCATCAACGGTACCGTCGGCATTAACATACCGCATTCTACACCTCCACGTGGCGCTATTCAGAAGAAGAGTTCGATGGTTGGAATGATGAATTCAGCTTTATCCCTGAAGCCTAATTGAATAAAGGAAAAGCGATTTCTCTTGGCTATGAATGGCGATGATTCATAGATGGGCAAAGACCACGGAAGATCTCAAAGCCGCAAAAACCTACCGCTGAGCCGAGGTCTAACTCAAGCTGATATGATTTTGAACAAAGGAAAAAATCTACTTGTGGAACTTTTAACCTCTAGCGAAAGCAGCATCGAAAGTACCAGGGGTTACTCACGTAGCTGACGTTGAACTCGTCGCAAGCTGTTTGGCCCATTATTTGTCCGTTGGTGCTGGTGCCGAGATCGGCCACCCACTCCCAATTGCCTGTCATCCCTGTCGGAAGACCGGAAACACAGGCCATCGCCCATTCACTTGCTGCGCAAAGTCGCGCTTTTGGAGTTTTATTATAACAAGCTGTCGTTGCACCAAGCCATGTTGTATTCGCTTCTTCATTCGTCGATATACAAAATGCTTCCGCACTACCACTTGTTCCAATCAAAGTAAATCCAGCAGGACAACTCGTGCGTCCACCACCGGGGGCCGCCTGGCTTACCCACGTTGTGCCATTGCTGGTTAAAACATTTCCTGAAGTACCCGGCGCTACTGTTTGCACAGCACCTGTTCCATTTCCTAGAATGACATTATTCGCAGCCAATGTTGTCGCTCCTGTTCCTCCATTTGCGACAGCAATCGTAGTTCCATTCCAAGTTCCACTGGTAATTGTTCCTACAGTAGTAATACTTGCTGAACCGGCCGCTGGTGCCCGTGAGGTATCAATGGGATGTACATGGTCTGCCCGCGCAAAGGTCGTCCCTGCGCCTGCTGCCGCCGCGCCATTCATTAATGGAGCAGATGAAGAGCCTTGCCCCAAAACAAAAGCGGTCGTTGCAAGTTGAGTCGTATTGGTATTTACGGCCGCAGTAGGGGCCGTCGGTACTCCCGTAAATGCTGGCGAGGCAGAAAACGCGACAGCGCCTGTTCCGGTTTCATCACTCAAAACACCTGCCATCTGGGCAGAGGTTGTCGCTGCAAATTGTGACAATGGATTTGATGTCAGCGCATTTCCTGTCGCAGCCGCTGCCCATACAGGAGCCCCTGCCCCTTGACTTGTTAGCACCTGACCACTTGTTCCCGCACCAACATTCATCAACTTCGAGCCATCGGTATAAATAACACCTCCGGCAGTGACTGCCAAAGACGCATTGTTGGTACCTCCATTAGCTATGGGTAAAGCCCCGGTAACCGCAGCGCTAGACGCTAAGTTGACTGCGCCAAATGCCAAGCCCGTCCCAGCACTATCAACACGAAGAACTTGATTTGCCGTCCCTTGAATGTCCGCCACATTGGCGGTCGCATTGCCCGTGACTCCCACCACAGAACGAGCAACCCCTTGACGGAATTTTGCATTCGTCACTGCATTATTACTGATCGCCGTCGCAAGGGCACCGGATGTTGTCGTTACATCGCCCGTCAGCGCCGGAAACCTTCCTGCCGCCAAGATTCCCGTGGCCTCAGTTCCAGAAAGATCCACACTATTATTATCCGCCAAGGTGCCCAGGGCAGGAAAATCTGAAACTTGAGATTTCGTAATCGAAATATTCGCACATTGCATAACATCGCCGACTGAATTGTAGGTCAGTGTCTGACTAGGACCACAAGAACTTGCAAAAAAATTTGAACCCGTCACTGACGATCTCAAATCTTGCATTCCAATAAATCCAGGTGCCCATTGCGAACCATTGAATCTTAATGCCTGCCCCGAAGTCGTTGGAGCGGCGGTCGAAGCCATGGTTGTGGCACTGCTATAGTAAGGAACACCCCCACTGGTGCCGGAGGCCAACCCAGTTCCTCCCCGTGCAACTGATAAAGTACCCGAAGTGATTTTACTCGCATCGTGGGACGGGATCATATTCACCGACAACAAGCCACTGGCGTCAAGTTTGGCGATCTTATTGGCGTCACCTGCCCCTCCTGCCGTCCCAGAGTTCAAAGTCAAAACTGGAGTCGACGCCCCCGTGGCAACTCCAATATCCGAGTTTGAGGAGGACACATTTGTCACAGAACCTGTCGATGCTGTCACCCAACCTAAATTGCCAGCTCCATCTGTTTTAAGTACCTGGTTTGCTGTCCCATCGGCGGCTGGTAACGTCCATATTTTGTTGGCACTGACTGTCCCTGGGGATTTAAATCCAACATAATTGGAGGAATCTGTATCGGCGAAGCGGACTTCGTTGGCGGCATTTATCGTCAAAGCCCCTGTCATTGTATCGCCAGACTTTAAGACATTGTTTGAAGCCGAACCCGTTAGATTACCTACAAACGTTGTTGCCGTGATTGTGCCAGCACTAAAGTTACCAGAGGTGTCTCTTTTTACAATCGTACTCACTGTATTTGCATTGGTGGCTGCATTTGCCGCATTCGCGCCACTAGCAACATTCGCGGCAGTGACACCGCCCACTTGCGCCACTGTCGCTGCGACAGAACCTGAACCACTGGCAGTAACATCACCAGTTAAAGATGTGATCGTGCCGGTGACCGTCCCTGTTGATAAAACATCCCATGCACTTCCACTCCAGCGATAGATCTTCTTTACATCCGTGGCCACAAATAGGTCCCCTGCTGCAGGAGCCCCTGGTTTACTGCCATCTAGTCCAGAAGTGATCTTACCAGTACTTCCTCCATTTACCACTCCATCGGTAATTCCATATCCACCAAGTGTCGTAGGCTTCCCTGTCGTGATCTTGCTCCAGTCCAATACTGGAACATCTGCACTTGTTAAAGATAGTTGAGTACTTGGAACTTTGCCGGATGCATTTAAACTCGCCAGACCGTTATTCTGAGCTTTTTGATTTGTAATACGAGCATCAACAGCCGTATTTAAATCCGTAATATCCGCAGCTTCTAGAGTTACATCCCCGCCTTTACCCGCTACGCTAGAGACTCCGCCTGTTACAGTGGCCCAGGCTCCATCACCACGAAGATATGTTGCACTACTTGCTGATCCCGTAGGAGTCATTGTAGCTAATGGCCCCAGACCAAGATTAATTCTTGCATCTTCCGCGGAATTTGCTCCGGTACCACCATTAGCGATAGCCACAACTCCTGACACGTTCGTCGCGGTCGCTGCGTTCCCGGTGATATTCACACCTAAATTTGTTCCTGTTCCGTTTGTATTATTCAGTAAAGCGTCTAATTTCGTAAATCTTTGAAAGAGACTCTCCACATTATCTTTCGTTACACCCTTCGTGCTGTCGATATTGACGAAGTCCGTATCTGTCTTACTGTTTAGCATCTCTGAATTCACGGCAAAAGCCACCGCGCGCATATTGAAGTCAGCAACAACCTCATCACCTTGAATATTTAAACGAACCCGTAAAACACGACGATCTACGTTAGAAGGTGAATACGTCTGTGCACTGGCAACAATATTGTCATTTATATCTACGCAATTAAGACCGGTACGTTGGGTTTTATTATCCATAACCTCTTGGATCGTTAAAACAGGAGATGGGTTTTTCCCCGCCGGGGTCGTAGCACTTGAGTCTCCAATAACAAGATTCAAATAACCGTTAGAAATATTTTTTCCTGAATGAACCTCTTCACGAAGCACGCATCCATTCACTGGATCTAAAATCTGCAAAGTCACAGATAGTCCACTGGCCGAGGGGTAGGTGCCACTAGGTGTCTTGATCACTGCCTGGAAATTCAATCCTTTGTGTTGGGCCATTGCGAAACTGGGCAGCGAAAATAGGAGCAACAACGTGACAACATTAAGCGCTAAAGTCTTCTTCGCACTCAGCCATAGATATTTGCAAAACATGATAACGCGAAAATGGGTCATAAACATATATCTATCTTCTCGTTATCTTGATGTAGGGTCTAAATTCAAGCCCTACACTAAAAAGTCTAATCTCGATCTTGGTCAACAAACTTAATCTTTTAATCAATCACCTGATTGAAAATGTGACACATGGAACGTCGTGGAGCTAGATCAACCCCCGCCACATTAGCATTGAAAGCAACTCACCCCAACCTCCCCTTCTCCACCCAAAGAACATTCACCGCAATATACAAACTAATCACCGCCGCAAAGAAACACCAAATCGATGTCGTTGCTTCTCGATTGATCGCCTGAGCAAGAACCATCCCGGCAAAAACCAGATATCCCGCTCTTTTCACCGTTCTTAAGCTCGACACAAAAAACGGAACCATCGTCGGAATGTCATAAAGAAGAAAATCAATACTCGCAGGCCAGAACCTTTTCATATTTAGAAACGAATACCCCAAGCTATGGCCAACGACGTACGCTCGAACCTCTACCGAGAACAGCACAGACACCGCCAGCAGTGACACGGCCACCCCCATGACCCCGATAACTCCCAATATTTTTTTTCGCTTTTGATTTTCTTCAATGTGATACAGCGACCACGGAAGCCAACTGGGCCAAACGACAAGGGCGACTGTTACAAATAACAAGGCGCCATATTGGCTTAGCCCCCCCATCAACTCCTGCCCCATCGACTGCCAAACAATCCCTTCAGCCGCTTGCTGAATACCAAATATAAAAGGAATCGCCGCAATCATTCGCTGCTGCTTTGACTTATTCCCCAGCGTCGTGACGGCGCCCGTTGAAATCAGAAGCGCTGCCGAGCCGTAACTTACACTCGCCGAGAAACACATGCTTTCCTCCCGTAATAAAATCGAAAGACAACAGCACACCCTATTGTCCTTCACGAAAGAAAAACCGGTACTTTTGTTTAGATGAATGAGCAAAAAACACACGCGTCGCATTGCTCATCGGAAATAAAAAAGGCGAATCTTGCGATTCGCCTTTCACGTCACTCTAATTCGGAATGACTCTATTTAAAACTTCCCGGGATCCCGTCAAACATCAGACCAATCATGAAGTAAGATCCGGAAAGATTGACTTCACTCATGCTGCCGTTAATAGAACCGGAACGATCAAAACCATCGACCTTATTCGTTTCAACGCCGCCTTCGGCATAAAAATAGATCTTATTATAACCTATACCCACAGAGGCCCCGGCCGCCGTGTAGGGTGTTGAGAACCATCCCTCGGCCGCTGACTTTTTGAGTTCCCCATTTTGACTGGCGGTCGTCAACTTGAAGGTCGTATTAGTTCCCCCGAATCCGGCAAAAACGTCGGCACGGAAGATATCACTTTTCAGAACAGGGATTCTTGCTAAAAGCAAAACAGCATCCTGATCAATCTTCGCACTATAATCAGTCATCAGATCGGTGTCTTTTTCATCACTGCTGGAAAACTTCTTAGCATAGCGAAGACCCACCTCGAGAAAGTTCACAACGGGGTAGGTTACTTCCAGACCAATTTGATTGTGTCGGTCCAACTTCTTCAGCCCCAAAGGCTCTATCGTTTCATTCACATTCTGCGGATCAACTCCGGTAGAGCCAAGAAAGAATCGAGCCTGAACAGGAAATTCCTTGGCAAACGCCAAAGTGGGACCCATCAATACCAAGAGTCCACACGCAATTCGTCTTTTCAGCATAAAACCACCTCTTAAAACAATATGTTATCCCGCACAAAAGCCCCCCCTCAAGAAAAGTACTAGGGCTCCCTTAGCAATCCCGATTTAGGCCCAGCCATGTCCAGATTACAACTTTGGAAAAGGCAAATTTATCCTGGCGGCGTGGAACAGAGTGAATAAGTAGAAATACTCAGTTTATTCGTTTGCGGGAAAGTCGAGCCGTCCAACAACTTCCATTTTGAACTTGCCGCGCCCAGTGGAAATCAAGCGGATGGCAGAAGCCTGCTCTTCCAAACGTTTTCTGAGAAGAATCAAACGAGTTTCCAGATTGTCTTTGATTTCAGGCAAGTTCAGGCTTTTCTCCGCACGAAGCTCCATATTGGAAAATTCAGATCGGCCGGTCTTAGAAAAAGTCTGCAAAAGATACCAGAGTATTCGCGCCGGAATATTCTTAATAAGATACTGATCGTTTACAAAAATCAACTCATCCCCAGGAACAAAGCGAATTCGCAACACGGGGTTTTGTTCGACGATCAGAGGAGACTCTCGCTGACTAGTCACCTTCAAATCCCTTCCCTTGGCTTCAAGAGCACTGATCCCCACTGCCATCATATTTGTGATGGTCGAAAGGAACAACTGATCACGGGGGCCCCAGTTGCTTTTATTCTCGGACTCTAACGCCAGCACTCCGATAAATTCGCCATAGGCCTGAATAGGAACTGCAACTTGGGAGGCCGGATTTGCAAGTCCCGGCAAAGGAATTCGTGTCGTTAAGGCTTCCAAGGACGCCCCTTGCTTTACAGCCTTCGCGTAGCGAAAGCCTTCCGCCAGCGCATTGACTTGCAAAAGACGTCGATGCTGAGCACACAATCCGATCAAGCCTTCTCCCCATTTCACCTCAGCACCCACGCCACCAACAGAGTATCCGAAGCTGGCATGAGTCACCAATAATTTCTCTTCCTCATCAGCAAGAAGAAGAATCATGTGCGTCCATCCTAAATAACGATTTAAAAGCTGCATCGACTGATCCAGCAACTCCTCAAGATCCATCACCTGATTCATCTTGTCGGAAATCACTCTTAAGAGTTCCAGATCTTCACGGCTTTCAAATGGACAGGCCATAAGCGGAGGATGAAAATCAGTTTCTTCTGACTCCTGCTCTATTTCCAACACTTCATATATATCCGCAGCCTTCAATCTGAATATCGAACCCATCCCCTCATAGGCGGCAATCACGTCCATCTTGATCGACATTTGCTCAAAAACCGGTCCGCGATCTTCACTGCGAAGATACTTCACCTTGAGTCGATATGACTGCAAATTGACGGGATGTCTGACACGAAGAACGGCATAGGGATTTTCTAAAAGATTCGCCCGAGTTTGATTAAAAAACTGAAAAGACGTTGCAACATATTTTTCATCAACTCTATAAACGTGACTTAAGTAAGACGCATTTGGAATCCCCTCTTGCGAACAAGTGGCGATCGTAGAGGGAATGACTCCCTCGAAACAACAATCAAGGTACGACAACTTTATGCTCAAGTAGACTCCATGGATTGCCCCGCTTTGGAGCCCGGGGTTTGAATGAAAATATTTTTTATATCCACCTCGATCGCGACGTCCGGAATGAGTCTCAACCCCATGGCCGCCTCTCGAGTCACGCCGATGAGCTGAATCTCTCTTTGGAAGGCCGTCGCCCACTCTTTGGCTTGATGAAGATCCTCAGAAGTCACTGGTCTCACATCAGTGACTTGCCCTTTTATCTGAGCCGCCGCGTATGTCGGAGGGCGAGATATGGAAACTGCAATAGCGCCATTGTCCTTAATATTCGCCAGAATTCGAGTGGCTCTTTTTTGGATAAGGTAGATCGTCATTTTACGAGCATCCGAGGAAATGTTAATCCCAGCGCCCTCGCAAATCTCAGGCTTCATCTGAGCGTCACGAGTGGCAACCACCATGCCCACTCCCAATTTGATTATGTCTTTTAGCTCATTGATGTCCATTACCAGCTATCCTACAGGGCCTTTAGGAAAAATTTAAGATTTTTTTAGTACATTTCTAGGAATCTCGAGTACGGCAAAACGCTACACTGTCTTCATCAAGTTTAGAAAAGGAATGAACATGACACTAAATAAAATAATTTTACTAAGCTGCCTTATTGCTACTCCTGCATGGGCACAGAATAGAAACAAGCCTGTTGCTCCGAGCATTGAACAAGGGCGTTACTTGGCGCGAGTGATAGGTTGTAACGATTGCCACACTCCCATGTACGGCCTGAAAAATGGCGAAGTTCCAGAAAAAGACTGGTTGATCGGAAGCCCTATTGGATGGATGGGCCCCTGGGGGACCACCTATGCCACAAATTTGCGCAGCAGAGTCGCCGGCATGACTGAAGATGAATGGGTGCATCATTTGAAAAATCTGAGATCACGACCTCCAATGCCCTTCTTTGCTGTCAATGCCCTCAGAGAAAACGATTCGCGCTCTCTGTATCGCTTTATTAAGTCACTGGGAGACAACCAACAGGTGATCCCCGATGCGCTTCCTCCTGGGGAGAAGCCACAAACACCTTACGTGCATTTTGACGTCATAATGCCTCAACGGGGTAAATAACTTCCTCAGAGAGGGGTGGATTGAAACACTCAATTCACCCCCAAACCGACACTTCTTGGCATCATGAGTGAATTTTTTCTCATTCCATCCGATGTGGAATTTTTTGTCCCTACAGAATAATTCACTCCACTTAAATATATTTTAGAATTTGTCATTCTAATGCGACACATCTGTACTCATGCGCGAAATCGCCCTACAGACAACTTTAACAGGACTTGAGCTTTATTTTCCTTTCTTTTTTAGATCTATTGGATCCCTCTCTTTGCCTGCGCCTTGAGCAGCATTTCAACGATGTAACAGTTTTCAGTTTAATGTCACAGATCATACTATTGCAAATCCCCCAAATATTCTTTAGTTTCCCGCTCGTTACAAAAATAACAGGAGAAACTAATGATCACTTCAAACAAGAAGATGTTACTAGCGACAGCAATTGCTTCGTTAGTATTGAATGGTCCAAATTATGGTTTTGCAAAAACCGATAATACCCCGAACGGCCAAACATTTGATTGCACTAAAAACCCTAAGCTTTGCACAGGCAATAGCGGCGGTGGCAATGGCAATCCCGGCCCTGGCAACCAAGGTCACGGCGGATCCAACGGCAATGCTGGTGGTGGATCCACCAAC
>JANJTG010000085.1 GCA_024711265.1 Bdellovibrio sp.
ACAAGCTTGTTGGTCACGAGTGTCTACGTTGATCCAATAACCTTGAGCGACGCGACCTTCGGCCTTTCGCATTTGGTTGCCTTGTTCGGAATAAGGAGCCTCACCATCCAAGGGCCCCATCATTTTACGAAGGGACTTATGGTAAGAGTCGATAGCCTTTTGGGCCTGAACGACATCCTGGTCGTGAGTGGATGAAGAGGGTTGCTGTTCAAAATAAGCTGAGGAGTTTAAGCCCCAAAATAAAATAGCAGCGTAGATAACTAACGTGCGCATCATAGCAAGCCCTTCCTATACCTAAGAAATAATTCCGTTGTTTATATCAGAATTGGAGGAGTTCTAACAGAAGGGGGCCGGGGGAGTGAAAATTCCGGAGAGTTGTCTAAAGGTTTGACAGGGAGGAGGGCCCTCCCGAATTTAAGTTCTATACGTTTTCCAACTGGGGCAAAGACTTCTCCGTTTTTGCTCCCAGGCGTTTTAGGTCTTCCACTTGATCGATGAGGTTGCCTCGCCCTTCAGAGACCTTTTTTAGGACTTCCTCATGTGCTTTCTGGGCCGCCCCCAGCTTTTCCCCCAAGTTTTGCAGATCCTTCAGTAGGCCGGCAAACTTCTCATAAAGCAAACCGCCCCGTTTGGCGATTTCCAGGGCGTTTTTTTCCTGACGATCTTGTTTCCACAGGGCGGCCACGGTACGCAAGGTGGCTAACAAAGTGGTTGGGCTGACGATAGCGACGTTGCGTTCCCAGGCGTATTGGAAAAGTTCTGGTTTAAGTTTGAAAGCCAACGCGAAAGCAGGCTCCAGAGGCATAAATAGAATCACAAAATCCGGGGAGATCAGTTTGTCCGCTGCATGATATTTCTTTTCCGAAAGACCATCGATGTGTTTTTTGAGGGACTCGACATGAAGTTTTCCTGTGCGTTCGAGCTCTTCGGGGGTTTCTGCAGAAGAGTACTGCTCGTAAGCCACCAAAGTCATCTTGGAGTCGACGATCAGATGTTTTTCATCTGGAAGATTGACGATCACGTCAGGGCGAAGAATTTGGCCGTCTTCCCCGCGGAGATCCATATCCGTGCCTTGGATGATGTATTCTTCACCTTTACGCAGGCCCGAGCGTTCCAGGATGTTTTCCAGAATAAGCTCGCCCCAGTTTCCTTGGGTTTTGGATTCGCCCTTAAGAGCTTTGGTGAGGTTCTGAGCTTCCGCTGACATCACTTTATTGAGTTCCATTAATTTCGAGAGCTCTCCACGCAGCATGCCGCGCTCGGAGCGCTCTGTAGAGTAGGTTTCTTCCACCTTCTTTTCGAAATCTTTGATGCGCTCTTTGAGAGGCTCTAAAATAGATGAGATATTTTTTTGGTTTTGGTCCGTGAACTTGGCAGATTTTTCTTCGAATATTTTTTGCGCCATCACCTCAAATTGGGTGTTCATGCGATCGCTGAGTTCCTCTTGCTGTTTGCGCGCTTCAGACATCAAGATTTTTTGTTCTTGAAGGCTTTGTGAGAGGAGATCGTTTTTCAATTGAAGTGATTGGACGTCGGCCTGCAGCTGTGCTTTTTCCGTGGCCGCTTGAGCTTTAAACTTGAAATAGATGACCAGGCCCGAAATGAATGCTCCAGCAAGGAAAGAGAAAACAGAGATTAAGTTCATAAAAGGCCTCCTAGGCATGGTTTTGCCTTCAGAATTTCTTTTGGTCACGCGAAAAGAATCTGATACAACCACAGCTGGAATTTAACTCTATACAATGCGATGCAAAAATGAATTCTACGACTCAAATTAAAAGTATTCTCCTCGCTTTTCGTCCTAAAACTCTTACGGCCGCTTTGGTTCCCTGCGTGGCAGGAACGGCCCTCGTTCGAGCGGTGGGACTTTCTTGGGATGGATGGGTTTTATTTTACGCTTTGATGGCCTCTTTTCTTATTCAGATAGGGACCAACTTGGTTAACGATGCCGTTGATTTTAAGAAGGGCGCGGATACGGAAAAGCGTATTGGGCCTCAGAGGATCACTCAGGCGGGGATCTTGTCGGCGAGACAAGTGATGGCCTTGGGAACTTTGTGTTTTGCTTTGGCGGTTTTGTGCGGAATCCCTTTGGTGATCAAAGGCGGCTGGGTGATTGTCGGGATCGGTATCGCGTCTGTTTTGATGGGATATGCTTACACAGCGGGCCCTTTTCCTTTGGCTTATTTGGGGCTGGGAGATATTTTTGTAATTTTATTTTTTGGTCTTCTGGCAGTCATGGGTATTGTTTTCTTGAATACAGGAAAGTGGCTTTCAGAAGCCTTTGTTCTGGGGCTGCAAATTGGCCTTCATGCCACGGTTTTAATTGCGGTGAACAATTTGCGGGATCGCAGTGGCGATTTGTTGGTCCATAAGAAAACCTTAGCGGTTCGTTTTGGGGTGCAGTTTTCAAGATGGGAAATTGCGATCCTCTGTTTTGCGCCCTTTGTACTCAATATCTATTGGTGGACCGAGGGATATAAAATTCCGGCTCTGATTTCTTTGTTGGCTTTGCCTCTGGCGATGAAAATCACAAAAAATGTTTTTTCCACAGAGCCCAGTCCCGCCTATAATCAATTCTTAGGACAGGCGGCCGGGCTGCATTTGCTCTTTGGTCTTCTAATGGCGATGGGATTGGCATATTGATGAAGATATTTTATAGCCCCTACAAACTTAAACCTCTTCAGTCTTTGAACTCGCTCGCGACAGCCTCCGAACGGGAGGGCGCACTTTTGAAGGTGGAGTGGCCCGATGGTTGTATGGGTTATAGTGATCTTCATCCTTGGCCCGAGTTGGGAGATGCCTCTTTGGAAAACCAACTGTCAGATTTACGCCGCGGTCGAATGAGCAATCAAGTGGAGCAGAGCATCTGGTTTTCTCGTCGCGACGCTCAAGCGCGCAAAAACAAGGTCCACTTGTTTGATTCCGGGGAAAAGATAAAAAATAATTTTTTACTTTCGGATTTTAGACAGATTAAACCCGGCTTCTTGGATGAGCTTAAAAAAGAAGGATTTGCCACTCTAAAAATGAAGGTCGGAAGAAATTTGCGTGAAGAAGCCGAGATGCTCACCCATATCGCGGCGGTCGGGCTCAAGATTCGTTTGGATTTTAATGCTGTTGGAAGTTGGTCGATTTTTGAAAAATTCATGAATGCTCTGCCTGTGACAGTTCGCCCTTTGATCGAGTACGTGGAGGATCCGTTCCCCTATGATCCCAAAACATGGGCTGAAGCGCGAAAGTTGGCCAAAATCGCTTTGGATAATCAGTATCATAAAGTTCAGTGGGACCAGTTGAGTGCCGCTCCTTTTGATGTGTTGGTGCTTAAACCCGCAAAAATGGACGTCGATAAGGCGATTGCTTTGTGTGAAAA
>JANJTG010000259.1 GCA_024711265.1 Bdellovibrio sp.
GAGGTGATTGAGGCCGCTCTGAAGGCTAAAGGCACAAAGGCAGCAGCACCCGCCCCGGCAAAACCTGAAACTATTGAAGTAGAATAAGAGTGTTTACTTCCTTGCATGTCGAAGAAAGAACTCTGTTCAAAAAATTAGATATCAATCTTATTATTGTGATCCTAGCTTTGAATGTCATTGGCTTGATCAACCTGTACAGCGCCACTCACGGCCCCACATCCACCGATGTCGCCTCTTTGTTTATTTCCCAGATCATGTGGCTGATTGTGGGCTGGACTGTATTCCTCGTGGTCACGCTACTTGATTATTCGATAGTCAGTCGTATTGCTTTGGTCATTTATATTCTCAACCTCGGGGCGATCATCTACGTCACCTTCTTCGGAAAGGTTGCCCTGGGAGCGCAACGTTGGATCGACCTGGGCTTCTTCCGCTATCAACCCTCGGAAACCATGAAGCTGGCCTTGATTATGTTAATGGCGAAGATTCTTTCCACCAGAAACACTCTGGGGTCGGGCATGGGATTTAAAGAAATGTTCACCCCCCTGATCGCTCTGGGCATCCCCTTTGTTTTCGTCGTCGAACAGCCGGACTTGGGAACGGCCATGATGTTGGCAGCTATCGGTGGTTCGATGGTCATTTTCGCAAAAGTAAAACGCATTATTATGGCGTCAGCGATTGTTTTAGGAATCATTGCACTTCCTATCGCCTGGAAATTCGTTTTGCATGACTATCAGAAAAACCGCATCCTGACTTTTCTTTCCCCGACAAGCGATCCGCGTGGAACCGGCTATAACAGCATTCAATCCAAGATCGCCGTAGGCTCCGGGCGCTTTTTTGGCAAAGGATTTATGAAGGGAACTCAGTCTCAACTGGAATTCCTTCCGGAACGCCATACGGACTTCATCTACTCCGTTCTCAGCGAAGAGCATGGATTTGTTGGCTCCATTGCAGTGATTGGTCTATTTTGTTTCCTTTTTATCACTGGGATTCGCATCGCCACCAATGCGCGGGATAAATTTGGCGCCCTCTTGACGGTGGGAGTCCTGTGTTACGTGTTCTGGCATATGTTCGTGAATATAGGCATGGTGATCGGACTCTTACCTATTGTCGGGGTTCCACTTCCTCTGCTTTCCTATGGTGGTTCGAGCATGCTCACCACAATGGCTGGCCTCGGAATTGTCTCGAGCGTCGCCTACCGCCGATATCTGTTCTAGAATTGATCGTCTCAATTTAAGAAGACGTCTTAATTCGACTAACTACTTATCAGACATTGTCTACACATTGGTTGACACCCCCTAAAGCCAGCTCCAAGGAGTTGGTTTTAGGGGGTGATTCATTCTAAGAACTCTTTCATTCCGCACACTTAAGTTTTCGGCACGACCCTTGAACTTACCTCTTAGCAACAGGAGGTCGCGGATATGAAAACGAAACATCTCAAAATCGGACTCGCCATTGCTACCGCAACGCTCACGTCAGTTCTTTACAACAACTTCGATTTCTTTAGCTGGAGCAAACCTGCTGCTCCCTCTATTGAAAGCGTGAATGAAGCTGCTCGCGTGGCTCACGCTAAAGAACTTCTTGGAGTTCACTATCGCGGGAGCAACGCCCAACGTCTTGAAGGCAAACGTTCTATGAACGAGATGATCTATAAGAAGGTCCAAAGTTCTTTGGCTCCTAAATGGAAAGCTCAAGCCCGCAACATCACTCGTACTGTGATCGCGGAAAGTACAAAGTATCATCTTGATCCCGTATTCGTACTTGCTGTGATTAAAACGGAAAGTAAGTTTAATCCCTTGGCTTTGGGGCGCTTTGGTGAAATCGGCCTTATGCAAATCAAGCCCGACACAGCCGAGTGGATTGCAAAAAAATACGGCCTTTCATGGAACGGAAAAAAGACTTTGGAAAACCCTTCCGCCAATATCCGCATTGGATTGGCTTACATGAACTACTTGCGCGGCAAATTTAACGGCACTGCCCTTAAGTATGTAAGCGCGTACAATATGGGACCACGCAACGTACGCCGCCTTCTCGCTAAAAATCTTAAACCCGCGGAGTACAATACTCGCGTCATGAAAAATTACCAGGCTCTTTACGCAAAGATCTCAGACAATTCAAATATGGTCATCGCATCTAACTAAAACGAAGAGGAGAAAATCTCCTCTTCGTTTTATCTTAACAACTTCAACAAGTCGAGCAAACACTCAGTTTCCTAAAAATGCTTCCCCAAAGACCATAAACATTAAATCTTTTAGTTAAATCAATTTTCCTATTTATCTTCTAAATTTTTCTCCGAAAAGCTTCTGTCTTTTACGGAGGTCGCCACGCTGGGCTTCAAATATTATCTTTTCAGTCCTCACTTTATTGAAGACGCGCATCTTGATAAGTTCAACCACGTTTATGAAACATGGAAGATCTCTTTCACCGAAGTTGTCGAAAGCGCTGGCGGAAAGTTAGATCCAGATGATTTTTTTAGAAATGATCTCATCGGTGCGATCACCTATAACAACGAAGTTGTGGGGCTCTCTACTATGACGATGTTTGATCTGCGTTTAAATTCCTCTTTAGATCATCATTATATTAAGGCACTGTCACCGGAGACACCTAAAAAACTTTTGCGTGATCGCCAACCGCGATTAATCAGCATCGAGTATCTGAATGTTCTCCCGCAATGGAGAAAAAGCCATTCTTCCGTCCTCTGGACCGAGGTTTTAATTGGTTTGGGTTTAAGGCTGATGGATCAATCCCCTGCGGACATCATCATGGGAACCCCGCGCACTGATGTCAAAGTCCTCGAGGTCTGCAAAAATCTGGAAGCTATTGAAGTGCAAGAACCCATCCTCAAAATGAACTATCCTTGCGCCGTGGTGATTTTCCAAAAACAGACCCAACGCAAATTCAAAAACAGCACCACCGCTCAATACGTCGAAGGCCTTTGGCAATCTCGCATAGAGACTGGCGCTCAGCCCTTTACCTACGAAGTACCATACAGAAAAGCATCATAAAAAGTTAACAAATCATACAATAAGGAGAACGCTCAATGAAAAACAATCCAACCATCTTTGATTCACTTAACAGCTACGTTGAAAAAACCGGCAAATTTCTTATGGAAGAAGCTCCCTGGGAAAATAAAGACTTCTATGCAGCTTGGCTGGCACAGGCCTGCTATTATATCCGTCATTCTACTCGCCTGCTTGCTCTGACTGGCGCGAATATCCCCGTGGAAGACAACTCCATGCACTATAGATTTCTAAAACATTGTGCAGAGGAAAAAGGCCACGAAAATCTTCCCGTCGCAGACATGAAGGCTTTTGGTCGCAACATCGCTGACTTTCCCGAGTTCGCCTGCACTCAAGCCTTTTACCAAACACAATACTACTGGATTGAACATGTTCACCCACTGGCGTTCTTTGGCTACATCCTCTTCCTGGAAAGTCTTGCATGCGACTACGGTCCCAAGCTCGCTGAAAAGATTGAAAAGATCCACGGCCCAAAATCGATTAGCTTCCTCAAGGTTCACTCAGATGCAGACATCGAACATGTTCGTGATGCGATCGAACGAGTTCAGAAGCTGCCGTTAGAACAACAAAAGTTGATTCAAGAAAATCTTAAGCTGACCTACTCTTTGTATTGGGATATCTGTCAAAACGCCTTGGCTATGGCCACAGACAAAAAAACAAAAGCGGCCTAAAAGCCGCTTTCACTCATCAGTGGACTGACGCGATCGCCTAGTTATCAAGAACCCGGGGGATCTCGGTCACAATCACCGCCGCGGGCCTTTTATTCTTAAATAAAGGGCCCATCACTCCAAACTGCACTTCCATTACCAGGCGATCTTGAGAGTCGATCTCTTTCACGATATGCACTGGCACTTGTGGAATAAAGTTTTCCTTCAACTCTCCGCTAAAAACTTTGGCGGCATAGTCATATATAATTTCCGTGATCTTAGGATCTCGGTCATAATTAAACCACCATTCTTTGGCATGAAGCTCTTCCAAGCTGTATGAGCAGTACTTAAAGAAATTTAAATTTCTAAAAAGCTGCACGCTTTCATTAGAGTAGATCTCAATCACCGCATCTTTATCAAAATGCTGAAAAAGATCCGAGCGAGGAACTAGCCCCAACTTACCTAAAGCGCGCCACAAAAATGAAGGCCCATCGCTCAACGTATATCCCTCACTCATTTGTTCGCGGCAAAGTTCACAATAGAAACTCAAACTTTGATTAACGGCTTTCTTCTTTTCATCAGTCAATTGAGAAAAGTAAGGAAGCCCCTCAAGGTAACCTTTGACATAGATGCCTTCCGTCGCCAAAAGCATCGACAACCGTTTAGCTAAGGATTTAAACTTTTCGTCCTCCAAAGGAGACAAAGACTGACTGATATGAATCTCTAAAGACATAAACACAACCTTGTTTCGATACACACCTATCTTATTTCAAAGACAGTGGTAATGTCCAAGCAAATGGCAAAAAAAATGGGAGTTTAAATAAACTCCCATTTCCAAAATTTAATTGTAACAAACAAACGTCGATTAAACGTTCTTGTTGAGGAAATCCAAGATCGCATCCTTAGGATGATTTCCTACCAATTGCCCGATTTCACTTCCACCTTTGAAAAGCAACATCGCTGGGATGCCACGAATGCCGTACTTTCCAGGAGTTCCAGGATTCTCATCCACATTGACTTTGACGATCTTCACTTTCGCGCCCAACTCTTGAGCGACTTCTTCCAATTTAGGAGCCAAAGCGCGACAAGGTCCGCACCACTCGGCCCAGAAATCAACTAGGACGGGTGTTGATGAATTCAAAACTTCTGTTTCAAAGGAACTGTCTGTGACTGGCTTAGTATATGTGCCCATGAATGGCCTCCGTAATCTTCTCTTAATTTGAACGCCAATACGTCTATCGTCAAGGTGGCAGAGTAGCAATTATTTTTTAAAAAGGGCCTTGGTGAACTCTTGGCGTAACTTATCCAGATCCTCAATATTTTGACTATCCCAGTCACTTGCCAATTGGCGCTGCCGACGACGCGTTTCAACCCGAGTCAGCGTGCTTTTTGGAGAAACTTTCACATCTGAAACCATGGCACTGTATTTTGCGATTCGGTCCTTAAGACCTTCCTGGGATTTCGCCAGATCCTGCCGGGCTCGGACGGCGATATCCTCATCCGGAGCCTCAACGATAACTCCTCCCGCCGCCTCGGGCTCAACCGCAGACGTCTCCTCGTCCGTTGAAACCTCAACACGTTCCACTTCAGGAACGCCTCCCCCAAGAAGTTCTCGCTCCAAAGACTTTAAATCCACATCAGGAAATGCTTCTACCGAATCCCCTGTCAAAGCTCGTTCCTCCGTCGCCGTCGAGATTCGATCTCCAAATCGGAAAGAAGGTTTTTCGCCTTGTTCTTCATCACTTAAGAGAAACTCTTCAGAATTTTCATTAATTCTTTCCGAGCGCAAAGAAGAGTCCTCTGACTCCCCTTCACCCGCAACAGACCCTTTAACATAGATGGCCTCATCCTCAGGAGAGAGCTTACCACCCACCCCTCCCACAGCCCCTGCTCCGGGCTTCTGTGGACTTTCCACATGCATGGCTTTGTTTAAACGCTCCAACAAAACGGCTTCATCATGTCCTAAGATTTTTCCAATAACCTGCACCAGACGAACCGGCGGAACGGGAGCCTCCAGGATCATATCAACACGAATGCGCATCAGATCCTGCGGACTGGGTTTTAAATTTGCCGGGAAAATAAGCACAGACTTTCCCTGCCACCGATGCATTTCCTTAAGACGCTTCCCCACGCCCAGCGAATTGACCTTGCCACCACGCCCCGCGCCAACGACAAGATCCGGATTGAACGCCAAAACTTGCTCCGCAATTGAATACTCACTCGAAAGACCAATGACATCGAAGCCCACTTTTTTAAGGGTTCCCTCAACGGACATCAAGTCTGCGTAATCCTCATAAACCAAAAGAATCTTGTTCATGTCACTATTGTCGGATAAGGAATCTGCAGGGTCAATAAGGCTTCAACTGGACAATGGACGCGATGACTCTGCTCCTTGGACAGTCTACAATTAAATCTCACATGGAGACTGATTTTTGAGTATCTTTCACGGAAAAAAAGCCGCCCAGTATATCTTCTTTGAGATGCTTCCCAGTTTTATTTTGGGGCTCTTGGTCTTCATCTCGATCATATTGATGTTCCAAGTCCTTCGCTTGACGGAGTTCGCACTGGTTCACGGAGTCACCTTAAAGACAATCGCCCAGATTATCGGCTACATCGTCATCTCTCTGCTTCCGATTCTCTTTCCCATGGCTTTGCTGTTTTCAGTCCTACTCACCTATGGGCGCCTCAGCCAAGACTCAGAGATTGTCGCACTAAAGGCCGCAGGCCTTCCCATGGGAACTCTTCTGCTTCCCGCTGTGATTTTGGCCACCTTCGTTGGAGTTATTTCCGCGCAAATGTCGTTCAACATCGCGCCATGGGGGAATCGCCAATTCGAGGTCCTTTATTCTCGTCTAGCCAACACCAAAGCCGGCGCCGTGATCAAAGAAGGAACTTTCTCTGAGGGATTTTTCGACATGGTGGTTTACGCCAACGAGGTCAACTCCGACAAGGGACTTTTAAAAAATGTTTTTATCTATGACGAAAAGTCAGGAGAAGTTCCTTTGACGATCATCTCCAAGGAAGGACAAATCATTCCCGACCCCGAACGCCCGGGACATGAAGTTCTTCTGCGCTTAAAATCCGGAGAGATTCATCGCCAAGCAAAAACCCACACGAAAATCAGCTTTGATACTTATGATGTGCATTTCTCAGAGCCGCTGAATCTTGAGGAAAAAGCTAAATCTCCTCAATCACTGACGCTGGAAGAAGTTCGCAATCGCCTGAAGGAAGACATCAAAGATCCGGAAATGGCGCGCACCCTGCACACCGAGCTTCACAAACGCTGGGCTATCGCCGTTCTCTGCTTAGTCTTTGCCCTCATCGGAGTTGGTCTTGGCACCACCACCAATCGTCGCGCCGCCAAAGCCGGAGGTATGATTCTTTGTATCGGCCTTATCATCTTTTACTGGATTCTCTATGTCGCGGCCGAAGGAATGGCTCGCAATGGCTCCATGCCTGTCGCAATCGCAATCTGGGCACCGAATCTTATTTTTGGAGTTTTAGGATTAGAGTCTTTAAGAAGAAACTGGAACTAGGGGCGGCGACTAAAAAATTAGAGCGATGCAGTAGCATCCATACTACCACGGTCATCCTTGACCACATCGCCCCTCCCTTAAATCAAATGGTAGGGGCAATCCCTCAGTCTTGCAAAAGTTTTTTTTAGATCATTTCATTTTTTTCTTAGGAATTTTGGCAACTTAGCCACCATACTATAGGTAGTGTGACTCTTGTTTTTATATCACTACCCCTGCTGAATCTGCCTTTTCATGCTGCAACTCAGAAGCAAAGTACATGGATAAATCTTGAGCATCGCGAATTAATAACGCGCCCTCCATGAGCAAATCAAGACTTCCCGAAAAGTGAGTATCCTGCGGATGACCCGGCACAACCCACACAGGCCTACCCAACTGCAAAGCCTGTTGCGCAGTAATCAGAGTTCCACTTCTCCTCCGGGCTTCAACCAACAAACTGGCTCGCCCCAAGGCCGCAATCAATCTGTTGCGATGATGGAAGAGATGTTTATGCATCTTTTGCTCAAAGGCATACTCACTCACAAAACAACCCCCACCGTCCAGGACAGGAGCCAACCAATCCTTAAGACTGTCTGGATACATTGATTGAAGCCCTGAAGGCAAAACTACGATCGTCGTTGTATTTTTTCGCAAAGCAAGTGAATGAGCTTTTTGATCCACGCCACGAGCGCCTCCACTGACAACACAAGGTTTGTCCGCCTCACAGAACGGTGCGAATTCCTTTTCCATCCACTGCACTGACTCAAAAGACGGCTCTCGGCTTCCCACCACCGACAAGGTTCTTTCATTCAACCAAGCGGAGGTCCCAAGATAACTCAGAGTCAAAGGCGGATCTGCCATCCAATAACAAGATAAAGGGAAAAGATCCTCTCCATAACAGACTAACTGAACCCCTTGCATCCGCAACCGCAGACTTTCTTCGCAGTGTTTTTTGAAGAGCGAGTGGTTTTTTTGAAGAGCCTCAAATAGCTCAGGGATTTCGCCCTTCAGCTCACGCAGAAGACTTTCCGCATGAAGCTGCTGCTGCCGCCCCAGCATTCGATAGAGGTGATGAATCTCATCCCTTTGAACTGTATAAAGAGGGTGACTTTTGATTAATTGCGATAAGGAGTACAAGTCATTCATAACCAAAGGGCCCTGCAATCTGCAGGGCCCTTTGAGTCTCTTTTAAAGATCTAAATCAGAATCATCCGATCCGGAATCCGGTGTAGGCACATCGGAAGGCGCACTTTCGAAATCTTTTTCAAAATCTTCCACGGGCTCTTGAGCTTTCGGAGTTACCGGCTGCTCTCGGAAGGCATGAACCACCGATTTACCGACGTAATCACCTAACAAGATATCGTCTGTCGCCTTGGTGATATATCCCGTTGCAAAGTTCAGCGAAGTTCGCACGATTTTTACGGTACCAATCACACGATCGTTGATCACCGCCTCACTTTTCTTATTGCGATTAAGTTCATCCGCAAAAACAGCCAAGGACTGTCCCTCTTGAAGACCCTGATTAACTCCCGCATCCAGGAACACCAAGCTGTTAGAACCAAACAGACTGCGTTTTTTATCAAACTGTCCACCCATGATCTTGGCACCCACCCCGGAGCTCAACGTGCTCACGGAAGGATCGATCATAGGAAGTTTTCCCGGAGTCAGAACCGCCCCCACCTCCACAGGCTGAATGGCTTTCTTAACGATCGCGCGATACACATTCTTTTGATCATTCACCGGCTCAACGATTTCAATCTCCCCTTGAATTTCAACCATATGACCCTTGCGCTTTTCACGCAACGGATCTTGGATTTCAGAAACATTCTTTTGCGCGACGAACTCTTTACCCGCGGGACCATCCAAACGAACATAGATATACTGATAGTCTCCGGCTGTTTTCATATTCATCTCGGTCGCCGTGACAGTTCCCACGCCCTGCATTTTTGCATCACTGATATAATATTCGAGATACTCTAACGCCACAGGAAAGCGTGTTTTTGCGACACCAATTTGAACTTCCATCGCCGCCCCTTGCGCACTCCCCATACGGTACTGAGGAAGACTTTGTGGAAGCGTCTTCAAAAGAGGAGTTCTTTTCTTCGCCCGTGGCAATGCAGAGACAGAAACTTCTGCCGTCTTCTTACCCTCGGCGGCTTTTTCAGTCTTCTCGCCATGCGGAGCTACAGCCAGCGTCGGCGCCTCCTCCATGCTTCCAGGGAAAAACTGAACACTGAGACCAGGATCAATTTCATGGGGATTTTGAATTTGCCCTTGATTCAAAGACCACACTTTAGGCCAAAAAAACGGATCACCAAAGAAGGTGCCGGAAATACCAGACAAGGTATCTCCTTTTTGAACCTGATACACTTCAGACTGACGATTGCCTGCGGCTTTTTCCCACACATCAACAGGAGTGGGCTCTTCATTATATGTTTTATAAATTCGATGAAACTCAGATTCTTTCGAGTAGTCCGGCTCATCTCCCCCATAAGTCGTTGCCGTCGAGGTAGACTCCGTCGGCATTGTGGGAGGAGGAACTGGCGCCTTCTCGATCGGCGCAGGCTCCGTAAGCTTGGGAGTGGGCTTACCGACTTCTTTACCAGGCTCAGGAATCTCTGTGAACTCTGGCACTGTGGGTTCCACCACCTCTTGCTTCTGCGGCTCTAAAACGTCCAAAGGATCCGACTCCCAATTTGAATCCGGAGGGACGTCCTGAGCTTGAGCCAGGAGAGCACAAAAAATAAGGGCTAACATAACAGAGAACTTTTTGTTCATCACTCTTGCATCCTTGCAGTGAGTACTTATTTAATCATCTTGAGTTCAGCGTCAGCGCGGAAGGACTCGGGACTGCCCGGATACTTCGCTCGGACTTCTTTCAGAGCTCGTAAGGCGAACTCTGGAAGGTTCATTTTTTTATACGTCATCGCCTTCGCAAACTTCGCGGCAACCACCTTGTTGCTGCGAGGATACTCTTTTTCAACTTGTGCGAAGTACTTGATTGCTTCCGCAAAATTGTTGTGATCAACGGCAATACGGCCCGCTAAAAACAATGCATTGTCAGCGTAGGAACTTTGTGGAAACCGAGTCAGCAAACTTTGCAGGCGACTCTTAAATGCAATCTCATCATCATTCTGATAAGCGCTCACCATTTCAGCATATAAGGTGATGTCATTTTCTTTAGAAAGATCCTTTCCCGTAAGCTCCACGAGCAGAGCTTGTTGGTTTAAGTCTTTCACTGAGGACTTATTAGATCCATGGGTTGGCTTTGCAAAAACACCAAATGACACACTTAAAAGGACCGTTGCCGCTAATAGTCTAAGTTGCTTCATCTCTCGACACCTCTTAATCTTTTTCCAGTATGACACGCATTGAG
Organism: Bdellovibrio sp.; assembly: GCA_024711265.1. Classification (GTDB taxonomy): domain Bacteria; phylum Bdellovibrionota; class Bdellovibrionia; order Bdellovibrionales; family Bdellovibrionaceae; genus Bdellovibrio. Next base: position 10,553 of record JANJTG010000259.1, read on the forward strand.
AAGTGCAAACAAGCAGGAGTTATCCACATAAAATGTTGAGTTATTGTAATGCTAGACCTTAGACCTGTTCATTTTCAAGGGTTTCAGCGATTTGCTTACATTTTGCACACAGCCTAAATTATTGTTTTTATTTATATTTTTTGCATTAATGCCTTGTAATTCATCTTCGTAATTTCAGATCTTAAAATCCGCCCTCATAAGACGCGCGGACATGGCGACAGAATATTTTAGAAATTGGGTGCGTTATGAAATTTGCTAAGTGCTTATAACTATGGTTCTTCTGCTTATTCTTGCTTTCACCTTAAGCATCCCCAGCTCCAATAATTTGCTGAAAAACACGTCAGCACTGTCAGAACATTTTCACGAAAAATGTTTACAGGTTCTTCCGACGAACTCCAAACATCACGCTTCTTTAGCATCCTTAGTCTGTGGTGAAAAAATCACAGATCAAGAATTGAAGATTGATTTAAGCAAAACATCTTTGATTCACATCTTCGTTGTCTCTGGTTCTCACCTGCTTCTGATTGATGAACTCTTAAGCATTCTAAAAATTCCAGTCTTTTTAAGATTTCTGTTCTTGGGGGCTTATTCTCTTTTCGTGGGGTGGCAAGCTCCGGCTGTACGCGCTCTTTGCGGACTGGGGATGCGAATTCTTTTACTACGAAGATCTCTTCTGTTCCCTAGCGATCTTATCGTCGCTCTGACAGGTTTCGGCGTTCTGACTTTATTCCCCGCTTGGTGGAACTCTCTCTCTTTTCTCATGAGTTGGTGCGCCGCTTTAGCTCTTTGCTGGGCGCCTCTCCTCAGAGTTCGGAACTCCTGGATGCGCGCTTTCATTTCGCAAATATCGATCTTTCTTTTTATGAGCGCCCCCCTGTGGGGTATTGGCAGCCTTCATCCTCTCAGTGTTGTCTATAATCTTTTTTTAGCTCCGGCCGTGTCTTATATTCTTTTACCTCTGGGCTTTCTGGTGACGGCTTTTAACTCTCTCACTTTTACATTTGATTTTGCCATGACTTTTTTCACCAGCCTTCTGTCCCATCTTACGGAACCTATTGAACTTAAAAAGGGGCTCACTCCCACGATTGGAACTCTCTGGTTGTGGATATTTAGCTGGCATATTGTTTTTCATTTTCTGCGTCTACGTCTTTGGCAAGGGAAAGATTCCCAGTGAGACTTTTCCTTCTTTTTCTTATCACACTCAGTGCCAGCATTACTTGTCACATCCCGGCTAAAAGTTATTTCGTCGTC
>JANJTG010000102.1 GCA_024711265.1 Bdellovibrio sp.
ACGAGCTGAGCATCGAGGTCTGGTTTGCGCACTTCTTGGATGCTCAAGAAAACTTCGTTGGGTGTAAGTTTTTGAACTTCCGCTTTCAGTGAATCAATACCAGTACCTTTTTTACCAATAACGACACCGGGACGAGCTGTAGAGATGATGATTTTGATCTTCTTTGCAGCACGTTCCATTTCAATTTTCGCAACACCCGCGTGCTTGAGTTTGTCTTTCAAGTACTTTCTCAAACGGATGTCTTCGTGGAGATTGTCAAAATATTGTTGACCCTTCGCATACCAGCGAGAATCCCAAGTTCTGATAACACCAACTCTTAAACCAATTGGATTAACCTTTTGTCCCACGACTATTTCTCCTCGAGTACGACGTTAATGTGGCTGGTCTTCTTACGAACACCGAACGCACGACCTTGAGCGCGAGGACGGAATCTCTTAAGAACGGGGCCTTGATCAACCCAGATAGCTTTAACATAAAGATTATCTACATCCATAACCTTTTTGTATTCAGCGTTAGCTACCGCAGATTCGATTAGTTTTTTCACCATTCCAGCAGTCTTCTTGTTCAAGAAAGTAAGAGTCTTTACTGCCTCGTTCACGTCTTTACCGCGAACAAGATCAACAACCAATCTTGCTTTCTGAGCGCCTACTCTTGCATATTTCAAGCTTGCTTTAACTTCCATAATCAACCTCTATTACTTCTTAGCAGCAGCAGGAGCAGCTGCCTTCTTCTCGGCGTGACCGTGGAAAGTTCTTGTTGGAGCAAACTCACCGAGTTTGTGACCAATCATGTTCTCTGTGATGTACACTGGAACGAACTTTCTTCCGTTATGAACCGCAAAAGTCAGTCCAATAGCCTCTGGAAGAATTGTTGAGCGGCGAGACCAAGTTTTAATAACTTTTTTATCATTTTTTTCGATCGCAGTGTCGATCTTCTTTTGAAGATGAGTATCGACGAATGGACCTTTTTTAATCGAGCGTGCCACCTTTTACTCCTACTTACGTCTCTTGATGATTGAAGAGTTGGTTCTCTTGTTATGTCTAGTTTTGTAACCCTTACAAGGCTGACCCCAAGGAGTTACTGGGTGATGACCCTTACCAACACCCTCACCACCACCGAGAGGATGGTCAACTGGATTCATATGCATTCCACGAACTGAAGGGCGGATACCTCTCCAACGAGAACGACCTGCTTTACCAAGGTTGATATTCTCATTATCAGTGTTACCAACCTGACCGATTGTAGCCTTGCACACAGACAAGATTTGCTTCAATTCGCCAGAAGGCATACGAACTTGACAGTATTGCTCACCTTTACCAGCCAAAGTAGCGGAAGCACCAGCTCCACGACATACTTGACCACCCTTACCAGGGCGCATTTCGATATTGTGAATCACAGTACCTACTGGAATTGCAGCCAAAGAAAGACAGTTACCTGGCTTGATGTCCGCTTTATCAGAAGACATAACTGTGTCGCCAACATTCAAACCTACAGGAGCGATGATATAAGCCTTAGCTCCATCGACGTAAGAAAGAAGAGCGATACGGCAGGTTCTGTTTGGATCGTATTCGATCGCCACAACTTTTGCTGCAACTTCAAGCTTAGTTCTTTTGAAATCAATCAAACGGTATTTTCTTTTATGACCGCCACCTTGGTGACGAATCGTGATTTGACCGTGATTGTTACGAGCCGCTTGTTTCTTAAGAGGAGCAAGCAAAGACTTCTCTGGAGTTGTCTTTGTGATTTCTTTGAAATCGAAACCCGTCATTCCTCTACGACCATGAGAGCGTGGGGCAAAACTTTTGATACCCATCTTTATACTCCCTCAAAAAGAGCGATCTTCTCACCTTCAACAAGCTTAACGTAAGCTTTTTTCCAGTAAGGGATCTTGGTTAATCCGAATTTAGTGTACTTTGAGTGACCACGACAAACGCTAGTTCTAACGCTGTCTACTTTCACTTTAAAGTTTTTCTCTACTGCCGCTTTGATATCTGTCTTAGTAGACTTCAAGTCTACTTCGAACACATATACGCCAGCAGCATTGTGATATGTATTTTTCTCAGTAATGAGAGGAGCTTTAATTACTTGTTTCATCGCGCCTTCTCCAATGAACAACGGTCTACGATTTTTGCTACAGAATCTTTAGTGATAACAGCAGCGTCGTACTTCAACAGATCGAATACATTCAAACCTTCAACTGGGAAGTATTTGAAAGATTGCAAATTCTTAGAAGCGCGGCTGAACTTATCGTTCACTGCAGAATCCACCAATACGGCTTTAGTCAAACCGAAAGCTTTCAAACGTTTGTTAAGCTCAGCAGTCTTACCTTCAGATTGCATGCTGTCTACGATGAACAACTTGCCTTCTTTTTGAAGGTGAGAAAGTGCCATGCTCAAACCTAAACGACGAACTTTCTTAGGAAGAACGAAAGCATAACTGCGAGGCTGTGGACCAAACATAGTACCACCACCAGGCATCAAAGGAGAGCGCGAAGAACCCTGACGAGCTCCACCAGTTCCCTTTTGTTTGAATGGCTTTTTACCACCACCAGACACAAGACCTTTAGTCTTTGTCATGTGCGTACCTTGGCGACGAGAAGCCAATTGCCACTGAACAACAGTGTGAAGAACTTCCTTCTTAACAGGAGTCTCAAACACGTCAGCAGCCAACTCAACTGATCCGACTTTTTCTTTTTTCCAGTTTAATACGTTTACTGTTGCCATACTATTCTCTCACCAACTTAACCAAAGTGTTTCTGGCACCAGGAACTGGCCCCTTAACCATGAGAACGTTTTCATCAGCAAGAACTTGAACGATCTCTACGTTACGGACTGTAACTGTCTCAGCACCCAAGTGACCGGGGAATTTTTTACCAGGCATTACGCGACCAGGCCATGTTCTGTTACCAGAAGAACCAGGACGACGATGGAATTTAGAACCGTGAGAAGCAGGGCCTCCCGCGAAGTTCCAACGCTTTACTGAGCCCGCAAAACCTTTACCTTTTGACTTAGAAGTGATCTTTACAACATCACCTTTAGCCAAAGAGTCGATAGATACTTGCGCACCAACAGAAACGCCCGCAGGAATAGCTTGACGAAGTTCCTTTACGAACTGCGCGCCATTTTCAAAGCCAGCTTTATTAAGATGACCTTTTTCTGCTTTGTTAGAGTTTTTAGCTTTTTTGGGTTTGCAAGCAACCTGGATTGCTTCATAACCGTCTGCCTCATTAGTCTTGATTTGAGAAACAAACCAAGGCTCATAACGAAGTACAGTCACAGGGATGGCCTCACCCTGCTCATTATAAATAGTAGCCATACCTTCTTTGAAGGCGAACAGGCCATTCAGCTTAAGGCCCTGCTCTGATGTATTTGTAGTTTGTGTAGTTTCGCTCACTTGTTACTCCTAGATCGCTGAAAGCTTAATTTCAACATCAACACCAGCAGAGAGGTCGAGTTTCATGAGCTGATCGACAGTCTGTTGAGTGGGTTCTAAAATATCGAGCATACGCTTGTGAGTTCTCACTTCGAACTGCTCACGAGATTTTTTATCAACGTGAGGAGAGCGCAATACCGTGTAACGGTTGATGCGAGTTGGCAAGGGAATAGGACCCGCAACCTTTGCGCCTGTACGACGAGCAGTCTCAACGATTTCTTTCGTCGACTGATCAAGCAGTTTATGATCGAATGCCTTCAATCTGATTCTAATCTTTTGACTTTGCATATGGACACTCTTCTTCTTTTTTTAAAGTATCGTAATTACTAGCAAATTTGTTAACGTTCAACGCCCTGATCCCATCGAAAACTGACTCCGAAATAGCCCTTGCGGCTGCGATTTCGCTCTACGCGGAGAGTTTTTTGTAGATATAGACGCTATGAGTGCGCGAGTATGCGCACACTTAAACACTTTGTCAAAGGGAAATTATTATTTTTCTAATATCTTCCCATTTTATGGAGAATTTCAGCCTTTACCTTGGGAGGAACGACTGCATACTCCAAAAATTCCATACTAAAGCTAGCTCGCCCTTGGCTTAGACTGCGCACATTTGTGGCATATCCAAAGAGGTTTGCAAGCGGCGCCTCTGCCGAAATCACCTGACCACCACCGACCTTCGCGTTCATGGTTAGGATCTTACCGCGGCGAGAATTTAGATCCCCCACCACGTTCCCAACGAACTCATCAGGGCAAGTCACCTCAAGCTTAAACATAGGCTCAAGGAGCTCCACAGAGGCATTTTTAACGGCTTCCCTGAAAGCCAACGAAGTTGCAGCCTTAAAGGCCATTTCATTGGAGGACTCAGGACGCACTTCAACGGAATTTAAAGTCCCTTTAACACCAATCATCGAGTAGCTCGCCAGAGGTCCAACCTCGGCCGCTTCTTTAAATCCACTTTCCACAGCTTTGAGGAAAGGAGCTGTAAATTCTTTAGACACCGCCACCTTGGAGTGGAACTGAATTCCATCATGCTGAGAGATCGGCTCGATCGTTAAAGAAACCTTCGCGAAGTGAGCCTCTCCAGCCACTTCACGCTCATATGTGTATCCAGAGGTCGCCGTTCCAGAAATACTTTCACGATAAGAAACCTGGGGATTCCCCACGTTCGCTTGAATTTTATGCTCCCGCAAAAGTCGATCCACGAGGATCTCCAAATGAAGCTCTCCCATGCCAGACAAAAGAATCTGCCCCGTTTCCGGGTCCGTTCTTAAACGACAAGAAGGATCTTCTTTTTCGAGCTTCGCCAGACCTTGAAGCATTTTTTCCTGATCCGCTGAAGACTTCGCCTCGATAGCCACAGAAATAACCGGCTCTGGGAAGGTGATCGACTCCAAAACAACAGGATGAGAGCTCTCACAAAGAGTGTCTCCAGTTCCCGTAAATTTAAGACCGATCACAGCCCCAATATCTCCTGCTTTAAGACCTGTAATCTCTTCTCGGGAGTTGGCGTGCATTTTCACTAGTTTTTGAATGCGTTCTTTTTTCTCTGTACGAGGATTTAGAAGCTGGTCTCCCACCTTCACCTCACCAGAATAAACGCGGATATACGTCAACGTCCCAGCAAACGGATCGTTCGCAATTTTGAAAGCCAATGCGGCCGTATGAGCATCAAAGTCCGTCTTACAAACAATTTCTTTCTCAGGCTTCGCAGGATCATGGCCCACAATATCAGGGACTTCGATAGGAGATGGAAGATAATCAATCACCCCGTCTAGCAAGGGCTGAACACCCTTGTTCTTGAACGCGGCACCACAGAACACCGGGAATGCCTTAAGCTCGAGTGTTCCCTTACGAAGAGCTCGCTTAAGCTCTACGATAGAGATCTCTTCGCCATTCAGGTATTTTTCAAGAAGCTCGTCCTCAAACTCAACAATCTTCTCAATGACCTCTGTACGGAAGCGATTTACCTCTTCCCTCATGTCATTAGGAACATCGATAACTTCGAAATGGTCACCCATTCCAGACTGATCCCACTGATAGGCTTTATTTTCGATCAAATCCACAACACCGCGGAAGGTGTCTTCCACGCCAATTGGAACCTGGACAGGAATTGGATTCGCATTGAGCTTGTCTTTGATTGTCCCATAGGACATCACAAAATCCGCACCTACGCGATCCATCTTATTTACAAAACAGATCCTTGGAACTTTATACTTGTCAGCTTGCTTCCAAACAGTTTCAGACTGAGGCTCCACCCCATTCACACCATCAAAAACGGCAATGGCCCCGTCAAGGACGCGCAAGGACCGCTCCACCTCAATAGTGAAATCCACGTGCCCTGGGGTATCAATGATGTTGATTCTGTGATCTTTCCAGAACGCCATGGTCGCAGCCGAGGTGATAGTAATACCACGCTCTTGCTCTTGAACCATCCAGTCCATGGTGGCATCACCATCATGGACTTCGCCGATTTTATGACTTTTACCTGTATAGTAAAGAATGCGTTCGGTGGTGGTCGTCTTACCGGCATCGATGTGAGCCATGATGCCGATATTGCGAGTGAACTTGAGATCAGCTACAACTTTAGGATCTTTAGCTGACATGTATCTAGATTACCAATTGTAGTGAGAGAAAGCCTTGTTCGCTTCAGCCATTCTGTGAACATCGTCTTTCTTCTTAATAGAGTTACCTCTATTGTTGTAAGCATCGATAAATTCACCAGCCAAACGCTTCGCCATGTCTTTTTCACCACGCTCACGAGAGTACTCAACCAACCAACGCATAGCCAAAGCCAAACGACGAGAAGGACGAACATCTACTGGAACTTGGTAAGTAGCTCCACCAACACGGCGAGAGCGCACTTCGATAGAAGGCTTTACGTTTTCAAGAGCTTTTTTGAAGATAGACATAGGCTCTTCACCTTGGATTTTACCTTCAAGCTCTTTCAATGCTCCGTAGAAAAGCTTCTGTGCAGTCGCTTTTTTACCTTGGATCATCATTTTATTTACGAATTTAGCAATTACTAGATCCTTAAAAACGGGATCTGGAATAATTTCTCTTTTAAAGGTCTTTTTACGACGAGACATTTGTCAATACCCCTTATTTCTTAGGTCTCTTAGTACCATATTTAGAACGACCACGTAGACGGCCATTCACACCCTGAAGATCCAATACACCACGCACAATGTGGTAACGAACACCCGGCAAGTCCTTCACACGACCACCGCGAATCAAAACAACGCTGTGCTCTTGAAGGTTGTGGCCGATACCAGGGATGTAAGAGATAACTTCGAAACCATTAGAAAGACGAACTTTTGCTACTTTACGAAGAGCTGAGTTCGGCTTCTTTGGAGTCGTCGTATAAACACGAGTACAAACACCACGACGCTGAGGGCATGACGCCAAAGCTGGTGATTTTGTTTGGTTCTTTTGAACTTTACGCTCACTTTTGATGAGCTGGTTAATTGTAGGCACTTTAAAACCCCTTAAACAATTTATTCGAATCCAGGACGCTGGAACTTACATTGCCAAAAGCGCTCTGGTCAAGACTTTGTTGTTAAATTTCTAATTCAAAAAGAGGCGTGAGTTCCTCTTTTTGAGTTTTTTACACTTTTTCTAATCCCTAGCCCTGGTGAGGCTGAGTTGAGGCCGACATTCCGGGCAAAGCCACGAAACTTGAATCGTCGTCTTCAGCAACAGACACTTTCCAACGCTTGTAGGATGTCAAACCCGTTCCCGCAGGAATCAAGCGACCCATAATAATATTCTCTTTCAGACCACGAAGATGATCTGTACGAGAATTGATCGCAGCTTCCGTAAGAACTTTAGTTGTCTCTTGGAATGACGCCGCTGAAATCCAGCTGTCAGTACTCAAAGAAACTTTCGTAATACCCAAGAGAAGCGGACTGCATGTTGCAGGTTGGCCACCCTCACGATTGATACGATCATTTTCTTCATCAAAAGCATATCTTTCAGCCTGTTCGCCAGACAAGAAACGGCTGTCTCCAGCATCTCTGATCTCTACTTTACGTAGCATTTGGCGAACAATCACCTCGATGTGCTTGTCGTTGATACCAACCCCTTGAAGTCTGTAAACTTCTTGGATTTCATTCACAAGGTATGCAGACAAGGCCTTCGCACCTAGAACCGCCAGAATGTCATGAGGATTTGTTGGACCATCCATCAACGCCTCACCGGCTCTTACGTACTCACCTTCTCTAACAGCAACGTGCTTACCTTTAGGGATGAGGTATTCTTTTTGCTCACCCACTTCAGGAGTAACGATCACACGCTGTTTACCTTTAACGTCTTTACCGAATGTCACATAACCATCGATCTCAGAGATGATAGCTGCTTCTTTCGGCTTACGAGCTTCAAACAATTCGGCGACGCGAGGAAGACCCCCTGTGATATCCTTCGTTTTCGAAGCTTCACGGTGCATCTTCGCGATAACGTCCCCGGCATGAACTTCCTGTTGGTCAGAAACCAGAAGCTGTGCACCCACTGGGATCAAGTATCGCGCTGGGATGTCACGGCCCGGAAGATTCAATGTCTTGCCATTGCCATCAACAAGGAACACTGTCGGCTTAATATCAGAAGACTTAGACTCCATGATAACTTTGGTCGCAAAACCAGTTACCGCGTCGACTTGCTCCTGCATTGTCGAACCTTCTTCGATATCGTGATATTGGATCTTCGCAGAAACTTCGGCGATGATCGGATTCGAATATGGATCCCACTCAGCAACAGTTTGACCTTTATTGACCTTATCACCTTCTTTAAAGTTCAAAACAGCACCGTAAACGAGTTTGAAATTCTCTCTTTCGCGACCTGTTTCATCAATAACAAGGGCAGAACCGTTACGATTCATCACAGTCAACTTGCCATTACGGTTCGTCACTGCATGAACGTTTACAAGTTTAATAATACCATCATGACGAGTTGTATGAACTGATTGCTCAACCGCACGAGAAGCCGCACCACCCAAGTGGAACGTTCTCATTGTCAACTGAGTACCAGGTTCACCGATGGATTGAGCTGCGATAATACCTACAGTTTCACCGAGGTTCACAGTCGCACCACGAGACAAGTCACGTCCATAGCACTTCACACAGACGCCACGCTTAGATTCACAAGTCAAAGCAGAACGGATTTCGACTTTATCGATTCCAAGCTCTTCAACTTTCTTAACGTCAGTTTCTGTGATCTCATGACCCGCCTTTAGGATCACGGTGTTCGTCATTGGGTCAACAACCTCTTTAAGTGTGGTTCTTCCCAAGATACGGTCGCCGATATTTTGGATGATCTCACCAGCTTCATAAACTGGAGTGATTTCCAAGCCATCTGTCGTACCGCAATCAATTTCAGACACAACCACGTCTTGAGCCACGTCAACCAAACGACGAGTCAAGTAACCAGAGTTCGCAGTTTTCAATGCGGTATCGGCCAAACCTTTACGCGCACCGTGCGTAGAAATGAAGTACTGGATGACCGTCAAACCTTCACGGAAGTTTGCCGTGATCGGAGTTTCGATGATCTCACCGGAAGGTTTCGCCATCAAACCACGCATACCACCCAACTGACGGATCTGAGCTGCGGAACCCCGCGCTCCAGAGTCAGCCATGATGTAGATAGGATTGAATGAAGGTCCTACCACTTCTTTACCATCAACTACGAATGTTTGTTTTTCGATCGCGTTCATACCTTCTTTTGCGATCTTGTCACCCGTCTGAGCCCAGATATCCACCACTTTATTGTAGCGCTCACCATCTGTGATCAAACCTTCATCGTACTGCTGTTGAATCTCAGTAACTTGTTTCTCGGCGTCTGCGATCATTGTCGCTTTGGCCGCTGGGATCACCATGTCATCGATACCGATAGACATACCTGCCGCAGTTGAATATTTGAAACCAAGTTCCATGATTTTATCAGCCAAAATACAAGTCGCTTTTGCACCCGCAAGACGGAAAGTCTTATCGATCAAAGCTGCGATTTGTTTTTTGTTCATCGTCACGTTCACTTCGTTGAACGGAACTTCTTTAGGAACGATGTCAGACAAGATAGAACGACCAACAGAAGTCTCTTGAACTTTGCCGTTCAAACGAACTTTACATGCCGCCTGAAGGTCTACAAGGCCCGTTTCATAAGCGTATTGTGCTTCTTGAACGCTTGAGAAAGCCTTGCCAGTTCCTTTGGCTCCAGGACGAATACGAGTCAACCAGTACAAGCCCAACACGATATCTTGTGATGGGTTGATAATGGGCTTACCGTTCGCAGGAGAAAGGATGTTGTTCGTAGACATCATCAATACGCGAGCTTCAACTTGTGATTCCACAGAAAGTGGAACGTGAACCGCCATTTGGTCACCGTCGAAGTCGGCATTGAACGCCGTACACACCAAAGGATGCAATTGAATTGCTTTACCTTCATGAAGGACTGGCTCGAACGCTTGGATACCAAGTCTGTGAAGAGTTGGCGCACGATTCAAAAGCACAGGGTGCTCTTTCACCACGTCAGCCAAGATATCCCAAACTTCGACAGTCTCTTGATCAACAAGGCGTTTAGCTTGCTTAATCGTTGTCGCCAAACCTTTTTCTTCAAGTTTGTTGTAAACGAATGGCTTGAACAGTTCCAAAGCCATCTTCTTAGGAAGACCGCATTGATGAAGCTTCAAAGTCGGACCAACTACGATAACCGAACGGCCAGAGTAGTCGACACGTTTACCCAAAAGGTTTTGACGGAAACGACCTTGCTTACCCTTCAACATGTCAGAAAGAGAGCGAAGAGGACGTTTGTTAGGACCTGTGAAAGTCTTACCGCGACGGCCGTTATCCAACAAAGCATCAACCGCTTCTTGCAACATACGTTTTTCGTTGCGGATGATGATGTCTGGAGCATTTAACTCCTGAAGACGTTTCAAACGGTTGTTACGATTGATCACACGACGATATAGATCATTCAGATCTGACGTCGCAAAACGTCCACCATCAAGTGGCACCAACGGACGAAGATCTGGAGGTAACACAGGAAGTGCTTCCAACATCATCCACTCGGGCTTATTGATAGAGCCCTTGAAGGCCTCAACAACACGAAGACGTTTTGTTAATTTTTTGATTTGCGCTTCTGATTTTGTCTCTTTCACTTCCATGCGAAGTTTGCGAGACAAATACTCAGGGTCAATTTTGCGCAAAAGTTCGCGAACCGCTTCACCGCCCATACCGGCTTTGAAACTTGGGCCAAACTCATTAAGAGCGGCTTGGTAAGCTTCTTCTGTCAAAATTTGACCTTCTTCCAATGTTGTATCCATTGGATCGATAACAACGTGCGCTTCACAGTAAAGGACCTTCTCAACATCTTTCAAAGAAAGGTTGAGCAAGTTACCAATACGAGAAGGCAAAGAGCGCAAGAACCAAATATGCGCTACAGGCGTTGCCAATTCGATATGACCAAGGCGCTCACGGCGAACCTTGGTTTGTGTTACTTCAACGCCGCACTTTTCACAGACGACGCCACGATACTTCATACGTTTGTACTTACCGCACAAGCACTCGTAATCCTTAATAGGACCGAAGATTTTCGCACAGAACAAACCGTCACGCTCTGGCTTGAATGTACGATAGTTGATAGTTTCAGGCTTCTTAACTTCACCAAATGACCAGTCACGAATCATTTCTGGTGACGCCAACGATACTCGTACGGCGTCAAACGAAAGTGGATCTTTTGGTTTATCGAAAAAATTCAACAAGTCTCTCAAGGAACACCCCTGTTGTTAAAAATTAATTAGTGTTGCCCTGGCTCTTCACTTGGAGCCGGAACAATTGCTTCTTCAACCTCGATACCGTCGTCGCCAAGATCTTCATCTTGATCGCGAAGGATATCAGACTCCATCAACTCAACATTCAGCGCCAAAGACTGAAGCTCTTTCACAAGAACGTTGAATGATTCTGGCAAGCCTGGCTCAAGGATGTTTTCACCTTTCACGATGCTTTCATACATGCGCGTTCTTCCTGCCACGTCGTCAGACTTAACAGTGAGGAACTCTTGCAATGAATAAGCAGCACCGTAGGCCTCGATCGCCCAAACCTCCATCTCTCCAAGACGCTGACCCCCGAACTGAGCTTTACCACCCAGAGGTTGTTGCGACACGAGAGAATAAGGTCCGATAGAACGAGCGTGGATCTTTTCTTCCACGAGATGGTGAAGTTTCAACATGTACATGATACCCACGGTAACTGGGTTCGTGAACGGCTCACCGGTACGACCATCGAATAGGATAGACTTACCTGATGTCGGAACTTGCGCTTTATCAAGCAAGCCCTTCACATCAGATAAACGAGCACCTTCGAAAACTGGCGTACCCACGTGGATACCGTTTTTCATACGAGTCACCATTTGTTTCAATGAAGCATCGTCCGCTTTATCAAGCTTCGCGGAGATATCAGAATCATTGAAGATATCTTTCATGTCTTTACGAGCATTTTCAGCATTCCACTTATCGAGGTATGCCCCTAATTGCTTACCCAAGTTGTGCGCAGCCCAACCCAAGTGAACCTCAAGGATTTGCCCGATGTTCATACGAGAAGGAACGCCCAGTGGGTTCAAGACCATGTCAACCGGAGATCCGTCAGCAAGGTATGGCATGTCTTCCGCAGGCAACACCTTGGAGACAACACCCTTATTTCCGTGACGACCGGCGAATTTATCACCGACTTGCATTTTACGTTTAATAGCAACGTAAACTTTAACCATTTTGATCACGCCCGGAGGCAACTCGTCACCCTTACGGAGACGATCAATCTTCTCGTTGAAGACCAATTTAACTGCGTCAAGCTGGTTACGAGCGTTGTCGATGATCTTGTTCACTTGGAACTCAAGATCTTGCTCAAGAGGGATATAGTTCAACAATTCGAAAGGAACTGTCTCAAGATCCGCCTCTGTGATGATTTGACCTTTATTAAGAAGCTTTTGGCTTCCGTCTTCGTTCAAAAGAACGCCCGTTGTTGTTTTACCAACAAGGATGTCACGAAGTTTAGAGATCGCGTTATTTTTGATAACGTTCTGCTCTACAGCCAAGTCTTTCTCAAGCTTACGTTTTTTCTCTTCGATTATGGAAGACAAACGCTCATCGCGGTCAGCGCCTTCACGAGAGTAAACCTGAGCGTCGATCACTGTACCGTAAACGCCCGATGGCGCACGAAGTGAGGTATCACGAACGTCGCCGGCTTTTTCACCGAAGATCGCTCTCAAAAGTTTTTCCTCTGGAGAAAGCTGAGTCTCCCCTTTTGGAGTTACTTTACCAACAAGGATGAAGCCTGGACGAACTTCCGCACCGATGCGGATGATACCAGAGCTGTCGAGGTCTTTAAGAGCCTCTTCACCAACGTTAGCGATATCGCGAGTGATCTCTTCTTTACCAAGTTTTGTATCACGCGCTACGCACTCGAACTCTTCGATGTGGATAGACGTGTAAACGTCGTCTTTCAACAAACGTTCAGAAATAAGGATAGAGTCCTCGAAGTTGTAACCTTGCCAAGGAGTGAACGCCACCAGGATGTTTTGTCCAAGAGCCAATTCACCGAGTTCTGTAGAAGGACCGTCAGCGATGATATCGCCTTTAGAAACCTTGTCACCTACAGTTACGATGGGCTTTTGGTTAAAGCATGTATTTTGATTTGTACGCTGGTACTTCGTGAGATTGTAGATGTCTACGTTCGCACCAAGTTCTCCGCCTTTTGCAAAACGACGAACTACGATACGAGAAGCATCAACTTCTTCAACGATACCGTCGTTTTGAGCAACAACAGATGTCCCAGAGTCACGAGCAACAAGTCTCTCAACGCCTGTTCCAACAAGTGGAGCGCGAGAACGGAGCAATGGCACCGCTTGACGTTGCATGTTCGATCCCATCAAGGCACGGTTGGCGTCATCGTGCTCAAGGAACGGAATCAAAGAAGCTGCGATAGAAACCAACTGAGATGGAGAAACGTCCATCAAAGCAACTTTATCTTTATCAACGATTTCGTACTCTCCGTCACGACGAGTGATTGTTGTCGCCGTTTGGATGGATTTATTTCCAGCTTCATCACGAGCTGCTGGAGCAATGTGATGACCGGCTTCTTCCAAAGCAGATAGATAGTTAATATCTTTGGAAACGTTCCCTTGATCAACTTTGCGGTACGGAGTCTCGATGAAACCGTAGTTGTTGATACGAGCGTAGGTCGCCAAAGACGCGATCAAACCGATGTTTGGTCCCTCTGGAGTCTCGATTGGGCAGATACGACCGTAGTGCGTAGGATGTACGTCACGGACTTCGAAACCTGCACGGTCACGAGTCAAACCACCAGGGCCGAGAGCTGACAAACGACGTTTGTGAGTGATCTCTGACAATGGATTTGTTTGGTCCATAAACTGTGACAACTGAGAAGAACCGAAGAATTCCTTAACAACCGCATTCACTGGTTTCGCGTTCACAAGATCGTGAGGCATCATCGTCTCAACATCTTGAAGAGACATACGTTCACGGATCGCGCGCTCCATACGAACTAGACCGATACGGTATTGGTTCTCAAGCAACTCACCTACTGAACGAACACGACGGTTACCCAAGTGATCGATATCATCGATCACACCACGACCGTTTTTAAGGTCGATCAAAGTTTTAATCGTGCTCAAGATATCTTTATGAGTAAGTGTTCTGTGTGAAGGAGGGCACTCATCCATAGAAATAGAGAATCTATGGTTGATCTTAATACGACCCACTTCAGACAAATCATAAGTTTCAGGATCGAAGAACAAACGACCAAAGAATGTCGTTGCCGCTTCCAATGTTGGAGGCTCACCAGGACGAAGGCGTTTGTAGATCTCGATCAAAGATTCTTCTTTGTTAGTTACTTTATCAACCAACAATGTGTTTCTAAGATAAGGTCCTACAGTCAAACCGTCGAAGAAGATCATGAAGAAACGGTCAATACCCGCTTCGATAGATCTCTTAATGATAGAAGAGTTCAACTCAGCATTGGCGTCCGCGATGATCTCACCTGTAGATTCATCAATAAGTGGCTTCGCCAACACCTTACCATCAAGGTCAGCAGGCTCAACTTCAAGCTCCGTGATATTAAGATCTTTGATTTTCTTAACGATCGCACGAGTGATACGACGACCCGCTTTAACAAGTGCCTCACCCGATTTTGGATCCATGATGTCAGTCAATGCTCTTTGACCGGACATTCTTTCAATATCAAGCTTACGATAGAGCTTACCGTCACGAGCATAAACTTCATCAAGATCATAGAAGTACTCAAGAAGTTGTTCTGCATTGTAGCCAAGAGCCTTCAAAAGGATTGTCACAGGGAATTTACGACGACGGTCGATACGCACATGGATCAAATCTTTTTGGTCAAACTCAGCATCCAACCATGAACCACGATAAGGGATCACACGCGCAGAGTAGATCAATTTACCAGAAGCATTGTTCTTACCACCATCGTGATCGAAGAACACACCTGGAGAACGGTGCAACTGAGACACAACAACGCGCTCAGTACCGTTGATGATGAAAGATCCGTTCGCAGTCATAAGAGGAATTTCACCGAGGTAAACTTCTTGTTCTTTTACGTCTCGGATACTGCGCGCTTCAGTTTCTTCATCAACATCGAATACGATCAAACGAAGAGTGACCTTGATAGGAGCCGCGAAAGTCATACCACGCTGACGGCACTCGTCCACGTCGTACTTGGCTGGCTCTAGAGTGTAGCTTACAAACTCAAGGCTTGCTGTGTTGTTGAAATCCGTGATTGGAAACACAGATTTGAAAACGCCATTGAGTCCCGCATCGCCACGACGATCTGGATCCATATCTTTTTGAATGAAAGCTTCGTAAGAGCTTTTCTGCAATTCAATCAGATTCGGAATATCAATGACCTGCTTGTTTTTGGCAAAAGACTTTCTAACTCGAATGTTAGAAGCCGTAACTGGAGTTTTTTCCATTTACTCTCCACAAGAAAATCGGAAGTTCGCTTCGGGGGGAAGTTTCCAAGGCCCACATTAAATAAAAAGATAAGCAATTCAAACTACCGGAAGTTTTGAAGAAATCAAGTGATTATAATGGTTTTTGGCACTATTCCAGGGGCCCGAGAAAGCCTCACGATGCGGCGCGCAAGTACTCGCTTTATCAGGTCAACTTGTCAAACCACAAAGGCGCCCCTTAGCATAGTATTACACAACTCGAGGAAACTATGAAAACACTACTTGGCCCCATCTTGCTTTTTCTTTTATCAGCCTGCTCCCATACGATTAACTTTCGCTCCTCACATTTTGCCTCCCCCATTACGAGCGAGAGCCAATGGGGAGGACATGTCGCCCTTGTCGGAACGGCCGTCACAAAAGTCACCGTCATCAACGATATCACCAGCAATCCTCCAAACCGAAGTTCCCTCAAAATAAACGAATACGTTGATGACGCAGACCTTCTGCTTGTGAGAAAAATCGGGTTCGATGCCAGCCTCTCCCTCTATAAAGGCCTCGACCTCTACCTGGATAACTCGCTTTTGGGAGTGCGCTTCCAGTTTCTTAACCATGGAGCCGGCCCCCACAACTGGGTCGCAAGTATTTTGGGCTCTTATGGACAGAGAGAGACCTCGACCACACAGGACCCCGGAGGAACCGCCAAATCTAAGGTCATTAGCAGCCAAGCGGGAATCAGCTTGGGCTATAAACTCGAATATATTGTTCCCTACTTTTCATTTATTCACGAAGCTCATGAGGTCACGACCGACGTCACTAATAACAGCGGCAGCTTCGGCCCTTACGATGATAAAGGGACCCACCAATATTACTCAATCGGCATTGCCTCCCACGGGAAAGGCCTGGTTTATGGATTGGAGTACAGTCGTTTAAATATATCTTGGGATCGAAGCAGTAAGTCTGAACCCCAAGATGCCTTGGGTATGAAACTTGGTTTTGCCTGGTAAAAAAACTAGCTCTTAAAAAGCAAAAAGCCCCTGGTACAACCAGAGGCTTTCGGCATTTCACTATAAGAGCAAAAACTACTTAACAGTAACTTTCGCGCCCGCAGCTTCAAGAGCTTTCTTGATTTTTTCTGCGTCTTCTTTAGTAGCGCCTTCTTTAACAGCTTTGTTACCAGCTTCAACAAGGGCTTTAGCTTCAGCAAGACCCAAACCAGTCAAGCCACGAACTTCTTTAATAACGTTGATTTTGTTGGCGCCAGCGTCAACAAGGATAACGTCAAAAGCAGTTTTTTCTTCAACAACAGCAGCAGGACCTGCGCCAGCAGCAGCTACAGGAGCAGCAGCAGAAACGCCCCATTTTTCTTCAAGCATTTTTACAAGTTCAGCGATCTCAAGAACAGTTTTCTGAGACAACGCATCAACTAATTGATCGTTAGTAAGAGACATTTTAAAATCCTCCACGGATAAAAAATAATTTATAATTCAAATATTTAGCACCATTATTCCCCGTTAAGCCGGAGAGCAAGCATTATGCTTGAGGAGCTTCTTCAGTACCAGTAGCGCCGCCACCAAGTTTCTCGGCATATGCATTCAAGCATCTAGCAAGTGCAGAACCTGCACCCAATAGTGTACCAAGGAACATAGCGCGAAGTTGGTCTTTGCCCGGAAGTGTCGCCAAGAACTTAATTTTAGCGTCATCCAAAGCTTCGCCATCCATAACACCTGACTTAATTTGAAGAACTTCAACGTCCTTCGCAAATTCAGCCAATGTTTTTGCAGTAGCGTTCACTTCACCGTATGAAAATACGATGGCGTTAGTACCTTTCATTGAATTAGCAAATGCTTTTTCAATAGCTGGGTGATCTTTGAACGCTCTTTTTGCAAGAGTGTTGCGGACAACCTTCATCTCTGATTCAGCAGCATTCAATTTTTTACGCAAGTTAGTAACCTGCTCAACCTTGATGCCTTTGAAGTCAACGATGAAAGCTCCTTTAGCTTTACCAAACTTTTCAGTGATAAGCTTAATCTCTTGCTCTTTATCTGCGCGAGTGATCATAAGTGAGCCTCCTTTCGTTAGATTTTGCGCTTCGATTTTCATCGAAGCAGCCTGTGCGATTCAGGTCGGGTTGGAGGTTAGTGAAACCTTTTTGCCTTATCTCGGTAGGCCCCTCACAATCGAGGGATTACATCTACAAGAAGAAACCTACTGTCTCTGATCGCAATTTAAAAATTTAAATACTCCAGCTTTCACTGGAGTATAAAAAACTAGTTCAAACCAGCTGCAGCTGCAGCCGCATTTGGCTCGATCTTAACACCAGGACCCATAGTTGATGCTACGGAAATGGTTTTAAGATAGATACCTTTAGAAGACGCAGGCTTCGCTTTCACGATAGCACCCAAAAGCGTCATGAAGTTTTCACGAAGCTTAGTGTCTCCCATAGATTTTTTACCGATACCAGCATGTACGATACCTGCTTTATCAACGCGGAAATCAAGTTTACCTTTTTTCTCGGCAGTGACTGCTTCGCCCACGTTCATAGTTACAGTACCGATTTTTGGATTCGGCATCAAACCACGAGGTCCAAGAACCTTAGCAACTTTAGAAACAGTCGCCATCATGTCTGGAGTCGCGATACATTTATCGAAATCCAACCAGCCACCTTGGATCTTAGCAACAAGATCGTCAGCGCCCACGAAGTCAGCACCTGCCGCTTTCGCTTCAGCCTCTTTAGGACCTTTTGCGAAAACAACAACTTTAACTTCTTTACCAAGGCCATGAGGCAATGCGATCGCACCACGAACTTGTTGGTCAGATTGCTTAGGATCAATACCCAAGCGCAATGCTACGTCGATAGATTCATCAAACTTCGCTGGAGCTGTCTCAACAACGAGTTTGAATGCTTCTTCAACAGTGTACTTTTTTTGAGAATCAACCTTCTTAGAGGCTGCTTCGAATTTTTTACCTGCCATAGATCACCACCCCTTACGCGATGTCGATACCCATGCTCTTAGCTGTACCAGCAACTTGTGACATTGCGGATTCAACCTTCAAGCAGTTCAAATCAGGCAACTTCGTTGTAGCGATTTGCTTAATTTGATCGTTATTGATTTTGCCAACTTTGTCTTTTTGCGGTTGTTTGGAACCAGATTCCAATTTCAACGCCTTTTTGATCAAAGAAGACACCGGTGGTGTTTTTGTGATGAAAGTAAACGATCTGTCTTGGTAAACAGTGATGATGATAGGGATGATGCTATCACCCAACGCTTGTGTACGAGCGTTGAACTGCTTACAGAATTCCATGATGTTTACCCCGTGCTGTCCAAGTGCCGGTCCAACGGGAGGAGCTGGATTCGCTTTCCCTGCCGGTATTTGCAGCTTGATCATTCCTGTAACTTTTTTTGCCATGACCCACTCCTGCAAGAGGTTGTGTTTTGTTAACTTCCAATGACCACCCTATGTGGTCACTAGACTAATTCTTTTCTACTTGAATGTAGTCCAACTCTACTGGAGTTGGTCTACCGAAGATGCTTACAAGAACTTTGAGTTTCCCCTTGTCCTCGTTCACTTCTTCTACGGAACCCTGGAAGTTGCTGAACGGACCATCGATCACAGTCACGTTCTCTCCGATAGAGAACTTCACTTTTGGTTTTGGCTTTTCAGCGACGCCAGCCATTTGCTGAGTCACACGAAGAACCTCGGCTTCCGGAACCTCAGGAGGACGAGTTTTAGTCCCACCCACGAAGCCGGTCACTTTAGACGAATTTCGTACCAAATGCCAAGTCTCATCATTCAAAAACATCTGAACAAAGATATAACCTGGGAAAAATTTACGCGATTTGGTCTGCTTTTGGCCTTTAACAAGCTCAACCACGCTTTCAGCGGGGATAAGGATGTCACCGAAGAACTCTTCCATTTTTGAAGATTTGATCTTTTCTTCGATAGCTTTTTTTGCTGTATTTTCACAGCTTGTTTGAACGTTAACGATGTACCATTTTTTTTCCATGTTTCCGTCCTACTTCATGAGGTAGTTAATAAAAAAGCCTGAAATCAAATCGAAAGAGCTGATAATCACGCTAGAGATAAGAACCATGATCACACAAGCGATGGTCATTGCCGTTGTGTCTTTACGAGAAGGCCATACCACCTTACGAATCTCAGTCACAACTTCTTCACCCCAAGTTAAAACACGTGGGTTGAACTGAAGAACTGCAAATACAGCAAACCCCAAAACAACAGGAAATCCGTGTCTTACTACGTCGGAGTCCGCAAACCTTGCAACCACACCAAAAGCTCCAGCGAAAGCTTTAATGAGAAGAGAGGTTGTCAAACCGACCAAGATAGCTGCAATCGCAAAGCTGAGAGTCAAAATCTTAGAGTTGGCTTTTTCCATAGTTCCTCTTTTGAATTATCAAATTGGCAGGGGCGGAGGGATTCGAACCCACGACCTAACGATTTGGAGTCGTTCGCTCTACCACTGGAGCTACACCCCTGCATTTCAAAAAAATAAAAAAACGTACGTGCCAAGAAACACCGAGGGGGACCCTTTTGTCAAGGAGTCCCCCGGGTGATTTTAATTAGCAGTTACGCTGCGTTACTACTCAAGGATTTCAGTAACAACGCCGGCTCCAACAGTACGACCGCCTTCACGGATCGCAAAACGAAGCTCTTTTTCCATAGCGATTGGCGCGATAAGCTCTACAGCTACTTCTACGCGGTCGCCAGGCATAACCATCTCAGTTCCAGCTTTCAAAGTACAAACGCCTGTTACGTCAGTTGTACGGAAGTAGAATTGAGGACGGTAACCGTTAAAGAATGGAGTATGACGTCCACCTTCTTCTTTAGTAAGGATGTAAGCCTCAGCTTTGAACTTTTTGTGAGGTTTAACTGAACCTGGCTTAGCCAAAACTTGACCACGTTCAACATCTTCTTTCTTAGTACCACGAAGAAGAACACCGCAGTTGTCCCCTGCTTGACCTTCGTCAAGAAGTTTACGGAACATCTCGATACCAGTAACAGTTGTTTTTTGAGTTGGACGAATACCGATGATTTCAACTTCGTCACCAACTTTAACGATACCACGCTCAACACGGCCAGTAACAACTGTACCACGACCAGAGATAGAGAA
>JANJTG010000145.1 GCA_024711265.1 Bdellovibrio sp.
GCCGGTCTGCACTTCAACTTCGTTGAAGTAATTAGAAACAGGGGCAGCACTTAACCATTGCCTTAGACAGTCATAATTACGGACTCATCGTTGTAGGTCGAATGGGGGGCAAAATCAAGCTTTTTTAAGGGGTTAGGCGAAGCCCCGCCCCCTCACTCCCTCACCCTGTAGGTTTTATATTTCTTTTTAATTTCAATAATTTAAGAGGCGTCCTGAAGAGATATAAGGCATTATCCCGCAAACTCTGCTATGAATATCTGCCCAAAAATAAGGCTGATTCAATCCTTCATGGAGTCCTTATGAACATGATTTTTAGTTTTTTGACCGTAACGATCCTTTCGCTGCAAGCTTACGCGGCAGAGCAAAGAACTTTCACTAAAATCGACCCCGAGGCTGCGACCGTCAAAATTGTCACAGAGGAAACTGACGGAGTCCAGGCCGCCGCTTATGTGGATGCCGCTGAAAATTCCCAATTCATACAAATGATGAGGGACGACTCTCAATCTTCCCTGGCGCAAATAAAAAATCAAATGGAGCTCGACAACTGCGGCGAGACCAGCACGGATCCAGAGGGCTGGATTCCCAGTTGTGGTCGCGTGGAAATAACCCCTTTTGTGCGAACCTCATTCGGCCGCGGAGGCTGGATGGAAGCGGGCGCCGATTATACGTTTTTTGTGGGCTTTCGCTTTTCCGGCTCTGGACACTTTTTTGAAAGCAAGTACATGGTCACCATCAACGAAACTGTCGTCGCCGATGTGAACGAACAAATGGAGTATCTCGGCTCTCTCACCAAAAGTTTAAGCTTAGAACACATTCTCGCTCTTCCCGTGAAGCAATAAGAATTGCCCCGACTCCTTGGAGATGCCAGACTTGAGGCATGACATCTGAGATCTTAAAAAATTTCCGCGCCTACGAAGTGAAGCACTTTCAAGTTGAAACTTTGAAAGTTGAAAGTGCCGTTTTGCAAAACAATCCTCTTAAAGACCCTCCAACCCGCTTTAATCCTCTTTTGGTTCCTCGCTCAGAAGGCCCTTGGCCTGTCATCGTGGTCCTCGGCGGATTCACAGGAAATGCGCCTTTTTATTTTAATCCAAAATTCAACGAACAAAATAGTGTTCAAGTGATTGATGAGGCCTTCGCTCGTGGCGAGGCCCCTGAGGCACTTTATGTTTTTGTTGATGCTTTGACTTCGTGGGGAGGCTCGCAGTTTATTAACTCGGCGGCCACGGGAAATTATGAAGACTATATCATGAAGGAGCTGATTCCCTCTTTGAAAGAACACTATCCCGTGTCTCATCGGGTCGGCGACTGGTGCGTCACCGGAGGCTCCAGTGGCGGTTATGGTGCTTTACATTTAGGCTCTAAGTTTCCCGAGGTCTTTGGTATGATCGCCGCGATTGCCCCTGACTCATTCTTCGAAGCCAGCCTTTTACCAGAGCTCTACCACGCCCTCCCCCTTTGGGAGAAATACAAAGAGTCCGGACTTAAAGTCCTGGAAGAACTTCGCAATGGAAAACTCACAAAAAATCGAAACTGGCACACGCTGCTTAATGCCTTTGGTATGGCGGCTTGTTACGGAGCTAAAGGAACTCACGGAGATTTCCAATTCCCCCTCGACACCCAAACGGGAGAAAAAATTCCAACTCTTTGGGAAAAATGGCTCGAAAAAGATCCCCTTCACTTTTTACCCGAAAGAATTGTTGGCCTAAAAAAGCTTTCAGCGATTTATTTGGACGTCGGCAACAAAGACAATTTCCATTTGCAGTATGGAACACGTCAGATCTCAAAGATTTTGAATTTTCATAAAATTCACCACGACTACGTGGAGTTTGACGGCAATCACTTTGATATCAGCGAACGCCGTCCTGAAGTATGGAAATGGCTCTGCACTCAGTGGCGAACCTAAAGCACGATACTACAAAAAGGCACGGCGTACCTTTTTGTTCAGGCGAACTTAAGGCCGAGGATGCCAGTGATGATCATTCCTAAAAATAGAAGTTTAATGAGGGAGATGGGCTCGTTAAAAATGAAGTAGCCAACACAAACTGCGCCTACGGCCCCAATACCGGTCCAGACGGTGTAGGAAACTCCCACAGGCAGCACCTTCATCGACAAAGACAGTAGATAGAAGCTGATTCCCATCGTGACAAGCGTGAATAATGAAGGGCCCAACCTTGAAAACCCTTCAGAGTACTTAAGCCCGGTGGCCCATACGAACTCCAAAACCCCCGCGATCAACAAGATAATCCAAGCTGTGGTATTGCTCATAGCAAACTCCTCTGTCGGCTTTTAATTCCGACGATTTTTTAGAGAAAGTCGTTGCTGCAAAACAGAGGGAGACTTCAATATCCCCGTTCTTTCTGAAGGTCTTCAGAAAATAGAGACTCTGAACTTAGCACGTCTTCAAAGGTCGGCAAAATGAAAAATCCCCCCCCTTCGCCTTGAGACTCAGGATCAATGTCCAGAGGCGACTCCACCATTGGGCTTTATATTTCAATTTCGCCCCTACGAAGGCTCAAGTTGAGACCGCGATTCATCCGATACGCTTTTAGATGAAAAAGATTGATCTGGAAACAACTCACTCCGAACACCGAGGCTTAAAAGGCCTTTTTGAAACTACTTTGCGCCGTTTTAAAGTGGCCACGCATCTTTTGACGATGTTCCCTGTCTATGGCTTGGCCTGTTTGGTCTTAGGATTGAGTCTAGCCCCCAGCATCGCTCTTTTCCGTTCTCTTTCAGATCTTGTTTCACAGCAAAACTCCGTGATTCAAAACCTCACTTACGGCGTTGGCATTGCAGCGGGTTTCTTTCTTTACGGAACAACGCTGATCTTTCTCGCTCCTCTTGTAAATAGCTTGTTTCGAGCCAAACTTAAACCCTGGCGTGGCCCCTATCACTCTGCTGAATCGTTAAAGTGGTTCATTCACAATGGCCTGACTTATCTTGCTCGTTTTACATTCTTAGAGTTTGTGACCCCCTCCCCTTTAAGTCTTCTTTTCTACAGAATGATGGGCATGAAAATAGGCTCAGGCACTGTTATCAACTCAACCTGGATTTCCGACCCCTCCCTGATTGAACTTGGCGACAAAGTCACGATCGGCGGATCCGTCACTATGGTGGCCCACTACGGACAAGGCGGTTTGTTAGTCATCGCCCCCGTTAAAATTGGCAATGGCTGCACGATTGGTTTAAAAGCCACGATCATGGGTGGAGTCACGATCGGAGACGGAGCGAAGTTACTTCCTCACTCTGTCGTTCTTCCAAAAACGGAGATCCCCGCAGGAGAAACTTGGGGAGGAGTTCCTGCTCAGAAAATTGACTCTCTCCGGGCTCATACGAAGACACCGAATAAGAGTGCTTAGTCCTTAAGTTATTTTTTCCTTTTAAAGATCAATAATCAAAGTCACCGGACCATCATTAAGAAGGCTGACTTTCATATCAGCCCCAAAGACTCCTCCACAGGTTGGAATCCCTTGGGCCGCGCTGACTTCCAACGCTTTTTCATACATTCTTTTGGCAATTTCAGGAGCTTCCGCCCCAATGAAACTGGGCCGATTCCCTTTAGAGGCGTCCCCCAAAAGGGTAAATTGAGAAACAATAAGGTGAGAACCGCCCACGTCTTTTAATGAAAGATTCATTTTGCCGCTTTCATCTGGGAAAATTCTTAACGCAATTATTTTTGAAATGAGTTTTTGAATCTGCTCTTCCGTGTCCCCTTTAGCGACTCCCAACAACGTTAGAAATCCTTTTTGAATCGAGGATACTTCTTTACCGTCGACAACGACTGATGCATTTTGCACCCTTTGAACCACGGCTTTCATTATTCCCCACCTTCTGATGTCTGATTATTGCCAAGCTCTTTCCAAGACTATCGTTGCCTGACTTCGCAAGGAAACTCATCAGCTTTTGCGATGCCCCTCAAGACACCTTTGACGCGGCGTAGACCCAAAAAAGAAGCAGGCACCTTCGGCTTTGGGGAAAAAAGAAGGAGCCATGGGGCTCCTTCTTGACTTGATTTAACTTATTTTGATGCGCTGTAGACCGAAAAAGTCACCAGGCACCTTTTTTAGTCTTCGTCGTCTTCTTCGACTTCTTTTAGTTCATCGAGTTGTTTGGTGTCTTGTTTGGACTTGTTCGGATGAAGTTTTTGGTATTCTTTGATTTTCAAAGGATCCGGTCCCAACATCAAGAACATGTTTTTACCTTCCATTTTTGGCTGAGCTTCAACCATGGCCAGGTCATTCACGAAAGCGATCGCTTTTTGCATCACTTCCATTCCCAACTCTTGATGGGCCATTTCACGACCCATGAAACGCAAAGACACTTTCACCTTGTCTCCGTCCAACAAGAAGCGGCGGGCGTGGTTCATCTTTGTTTCAAAGTCATGCTGATCCGTGCGCGGGCGCATTTGGATCTCTTTGATCGTCACAACGGTTTGTTTCTTACGAGCGGCCGTGGCCTGTTTCTTTTTCTCGTACTTCCACTTACCGTAATCCATGATTTTACATGTCGGAGGAGTTGCTGTTGGAGCAATCTCAAGAAGATCGAGGCCTCTATCTTCAGCAATACGTAACGCCTCAGGAACAGTCATCACTCCCAGCATGTTACCTTCATCATCGATAACACGGATTTGTTGAGCGCGAATCTCGCGGTTCACTCTTAATGAGTCTTTAGAGTCTTTCTTACGGTCACGGTCAAAACGTCCGCCGCCACCACCTCTAAAATTACCTTCAAACTTGCTAATGGGAAACCTCCAGGGTTCTAGTTAGTCGTTGCAGCCTTCGCAAGAGAGGACTGCAATTGTCTTGTCGTAATATCGTCCAAAATCGTTTTCATCAGTTGATCCACCGTCAAACCTTTGTGCTCAGAACCATCTCTGAGACGCAAAGAAACGGTCTTCGTCTCAGCCTCTTTATCCCCGACAATAATCATGTAAGGGATCTTCTGAAGCTGAGCCTCACGGATCTTATAGTTAAGCTTCTCATTACGGCGGTCAAATTCAACACGAACTTTATGCTCTTTGAGAAGTTTCATAATATCTTCACAGAAAGTATTCACACGGTCTGTCACATTCAGGATACTGACTTGTGTAGGACACAACCACGGAGGCAAGTGCCCTGCGGTGTGCTCTAAATAAACCCCGATAAAGCGCTCCAAAGAGCCCAAAACCGCTCTGTGAAGCATCACAGGACGGTGCTCTTTGTTGTCTTCGCCCGTGTATTTCAAATCAAAGGCCTCAGGCATGTTGAAGTCGACCTGGATCGTGCCCGTCTGCCAAGAACGTCCCAAAGCATCGACAAAATGGAACTCCAACTTAGGTCCATAGAAGGCCCCTTCGCCCGGAGAATACGCAAACGGCAAATTCAAACCATTCAAGGCATCCGCCAAAGCGGCCTCGGAACGATCCCACACGCTGTCATCCCCCATGCGGTTTTCAGGACGAGTCGCCAAAAGGATCTTATAGTTCGGCATTCCCAAGGTTTGGTAGATTCTATTAAGCATCTCGACAAAACGAGAGATTTCCACCGTCAACTGATCCATCGAACAGAAGATATGAGCATCGTCCTGACAGAACGTGCGCACACGCGTGATCCCGTGGATCGCGCCTGATTTTTCATAACGATGCAAACGTCCGAAGTCGGCAATACGCAAAGGCAACTCTCGGTAAGAGTGTTTTTCTGCGCCAAACATCAAACAGTGACAAGGACAGTTCATCGGCTTCAAAGCGTTTTCCCGCTCATCAAGCTTCGTGAAGTACATATTGTCTTTATAGTTGGCGTAGTGCCCTGATTTTTTAAATAGTTCGGTATCAAAAACCTGCGGAGTGATCACCTCTTGGTAACCATACTCCAAATAAAGATCACGAATGTAGTTCACAAGTTCGTTATAAACCGTCGACCCTTTTCCGGTAAAAAACGGAGACGCCGGAGCAAACTCATGGAACATGAACATGCCCAATTCTTTACCCAACTTACGGTGATCACGTTTTTTAGCCTCTTCGAGGTTGTGAAGATAAAGATCCAGATCTTTCTTATCGCCAAAAGCGGTTGCATACACACGCTGAAGCTGGGCGTTCTTTTCATCCCCTCTCCAATAAGCTCCTGCCACCGAAAGCAGTTTGAAAGCTTTGATTTGTCCCGTGCTTTGCACGTGAGGGCCACGGCACAGATCAAACCAACCTTCACCGTTAAAATAAATACCCACCACGGTCTCGCCTTTTGAGGCCAAGTCTTCAATCAACTCAACCTTAAAGCGTTCGTTCATTTTTTTGAAAGTCTCAATGGCTTTGGCAATCGGCCAGTTCTCGCGGCGAATAGGAAGATCTTTGGCCACGATCTCGGCCATCTTCTTTTCGATCTTCTCAAAGTGCTCTTCGCTGAACGCAAACGGAGAATCAAAGTCGTAATAAAAACCGTTGTCGATCACCGGACCAATGGTGACTTTCACTTCCGGCCAAATATCCTGAACGGCTTGGGCCATGATATGCGCGCAAGAGTGACGAATCACTTCGACCGCTTCCGGGCTTTTGGTGGTGATCAAGGCCACCTTGGTTTGGTCTTTTAAAGGAATCCGAAAATCAGAGATTTCAGTGGACCCATTGAGTTTGACACCGAGGGTTTCCTTCGCCAAGCGAGGGCCAATGGACTGCGCCACTTCGAGCGCCGTCGGTTCATGGTCAAAAACCTTCGTAGAGTTATCCGGCAGAATGATTGTAACTTGTGACATTAGCTTGCTTGCACTCCGGCTGTACCGGAGCATGAAAAGGTCGTCGTGAAACGATCAGTACTAGTTAGAAAATGTGATGAAGAATTGTGCATTTGCATCACATTATTAGTAATCCCCCTAGCACAAGGGGTCAAGCACTCACCGCAAGAAATTGCACACCTATAATCTGCTCCCCTGAAGTGGTCGACACAACCCAGCGAACTTGGGACTCCACCGACACCCACCGACCGTGGCGGTTTTGGTACATCAAGCTGACAAAGTCCTTCACGCGGACTCCGCTTTGCCCCAGGGAGACCTGGGCGCCTCCTTTGGAGAAGTCATTCATAAGACCCTCACGGAGAAACTGGACCCCACCACCTGTGGGAGAGGTCTCAGCCACAACCGACTTCTTAAGCATCACCTGAGACTGCACAGGAACCCGCTCTTGCTTTCGGCTTTTAACCGGCACCCCCATGAGGCGACGAGTCACAAGATTTCCGATCCGAGCCCCTTCAGACTCAAAAAGAAAAAGCATCTTTGGACTCATCAACGACATCTGATAAGCCGCACTTTCAATAGTTTGCACGATAAAGATAAAGGACAGTTTCGCATTGAACTGAAGCCAGCTCGTGAACGCTTGAACCGTACGCAAACTAAGAAAATCAGACCGAACCACCACGCAAACTTCTCCTTGCTGAAACATTAAGTATCGCTTTAACTCCTCAGTATTTCGAGAAAAGTGCCATCGCACGCCCTCCACCCCCTGAAGATAGGGCGGAAGTTTTTGACTCGAACTGAGATAGATAAGTTCCTGAACGGGCTTTTTATTCATACAAAGACCTACTGCAAAGCTGAAGCCCAAACCTCAAATCACCCCTGGTGCTTCTTGCCGTCAAGTTCATGGACAGTCGCACATAAAACTTTAAACAACATTGCTAAATTACTGATTTACCAGGCCAAAAATACAAATCACTATCGACTCAATGTTTTACCAAGGAGAATACATGAGAACTCTTATGATCGTACTTGTCGCATGCCTAGCTTTTACTTCTTTAGCTTATGCCGAAGAAACCATGGGCCAAAAGGCAGAGAAGGCTTTAGAAACCGGAAAAGAAAAAACCAAAGAAAT
>JANJTG010000193.1 GCA_024711265.1 Bdellovibrio sp.
ACCGATGGTGAAACTGTCATGTTCAACTTCAACGTGATGAAGAATGACGTCATCAATCTTTGTCGTATTAACAACTTTCGCGCGCCCCGTGCCAGCCATGATGTATCCCACATCGCCGGCTTGACCTCCGCCTTCCCCATAGAAGGATGTTTTATCTAAAATCATGACGCCTGTTTCGCCACTTTTGAGGGTGGTGACTGTTGTGTGACCATTTGAGAGAGCCGTCACCTTGCCCTGGCCCGCCGTACCTTCATAGCCGACAAAAGTAACGGTCTTTCCTGAAGCTGAATAGTCTTTGGCGAACTTAATCAGATGCTGCTCGTCCGCATCCAAAGCTTTCCCTTTCCAAGAGGCCTTGGATTTCGCGCGATTGGCTTCCATTTCCTTTTCAAAGGCCGCCTCATTCACTTCAATGCCGTTTTCATTGGCGATCACGCGAGTAAGGTCCGCAGGGAATCCATAAGTGTCGTACATTCTGAAAACCACTTCACCTGAAAGCTCTTTGAGGCCTTTGGCTTTCGTGCGGCTCAGCTCATCCATCAAAATGCTCGTGCCATTGTCGAGGGTGCTGATGAAACGATCTTCTTCGTCCCGAATGGTATTCAGGATATGATCGCGGCGTTCTTTTAACTCTGGATAAACCGCACCCATGCTTTCAATCAAAGCCTCGGCCATGCCAGGCAGGAACGATTGATCAGCGGAAAGCTTGCGACCATAGCGGATGGCACGTCTCATGATTCGGCGAAGAACGTAACCACGTCCTTCATTCGAAGGCAATGCGCCGTCAGCAATGAGGAACGAAGATGAACGGCAGTGGTCCGCCAAAACGCGAAGGGCGGAAGTGCGCTCCATGATATCTTTGTTTTTCGCAAGAACTTCTTTGTCGGTGATATATTCAAGATTGCCGATCTTACACGCACGCTCGATCATTGGCATGAACAAGTCCGTGTCGTAATTGTTGAATTTTCCCTGCATCGCCGCGACCACGCGTTCTAGCCCTGAACCGGTGTCGACAGACGGCTTGGGAAGTGGAGTCAATGTTCCCGGGGGATTTTCAAAATATTGCATGAAAACCAGATTCCAGATTTCCACGAAACGATCTTCGCCCGCAGCAATTCCTTTGTAAGGATCTGCAATCGTGCCGGCTTTAGGGCCGTGATCATAGAAGATCTCGGTACAAGGACCGCAAGGGCCGGTGTCGCCCATTTTCCAGAAGTTGTCTTGATCAAAGCGGAAGATGCGATCTTTGGGGATGCCCTCTTGGGTGTGCCAGATCTCGGCGGCTTCATCGTCGGAGATATGAACAGTCACATAAAGTTTTTCTTTGGGAATCGCGAGTTCTTTTGTCAAAAATTCCCAAGCAAAATGAATGGCGTCTTTTTTAAAATAGTCGCCGAAAGAAAAGTTTCCCAACATCTCAAAGAAAGTGTGATGGCGAGCTGTGAAGCCGACGTTTTCCAGGTCATTGTGTTTACCACCTGCGCGCACGCACTTCTGAACGGTGACGGCACGGGAGTAGTCTCTTTTTTCAAGACCCAAGAAGGTATTTTTAAATTGATTCATTCCCGCATTGGCAAAAAGCAAGGTGGGATCATTTTCAGGAATCAGGGAAGAGGACGGTACATGACGGTGCCCTTGCTTTTCGAAATATTTAACAAAGGCGTTTCTGATCTCAGAGCTTTTCATATAGAACCTTTCTTACGGTCTCAGAATCAAATCCCCGGGAGGCAAGAAAACGACCAACTTTGGCTTTTTCTTCCCGAGAGAACTCATAATCTTCATCATACTTATTTTTGACAATTGAAAGAGCCTTTTCAAGCTCCAAGTCTCGATCCGTTTCAACGGAGGGCAAACCCTTTTCGCGCAGGTAGTTGTTGATATAGTGAATACCCTTGTTGCGTCGGTGAAGCATGTCAGCCATACGATGGGCGAGGTCGTGCGGATCCCCCAACCAGTTATTGTCTTTGGCAAAGTCAATCGCTTCATCCACCAGGTCCCCGACGGAATCCTCATCCGAGAACTTTTCGCGCAACTTCGTACGCAATTCTTTCTCGGAATGATCCCGACGCGCCAGAAGGTCCATGACCTTTTTCTTGGCAGCTTGTCGGGTTTTAAGGGGATCTTTCTCTCGAGACATGAGAAAGATTATTACTCTGTTTTTGAGTCCTTGCGAAGAACAATTTCGGTCAGCTCACAATAAGTTCCCAGACGCAGTTGAGGCCCCCAGTAGCCGGTTCCTTGATTGACATAGAGCCGCATATTTCCCAGACGGTAAAGGCCCTTAGAGTATCTTTCAAAAAACACGATCAGCCAATTCCAAGGGAAAAACTGCCCCCCATGCGTGTGTCCAGAAAGCTGGAGGTCGACTCCCAGCTTTTGA
Source organism: Bdellovibrio sp. (assembly GCA_024711265.1). Classification (GTDB taxonomy): domain Bacteria; phylum Bdellovibrionota; class Bdellovibrionia; order Bdellovibrionales; family Bdellovibrionaceae; genus Bdellovibrio. The sequence goes on from JANJTG010000193.1 coordinate 2,381, forward strand.
ATCTTGGTGGCCAGCGAGGGTTGATGAGACAGCATAACTTTAAAACTTTTTTCGTTTAGATGGCGCTGAAGTCGAGGCAGGTCGGGGCCTTCATGCTGAAAATGGTGTCCCGCAGGATCGGGAATTCCCGCCACCTGCAAAAGCGCAGAGCCCAAGTTGATATTGGCGACCTGATTGATCAAGACATGAAATCCGATGTCGCGAAAGGCTTGTAGGCTTTTTTCGGCATCCCAGTAATACTCGTGGTTTCCGGGGACATAGTAGACTCCGTGAGGGGCGCGAAGATTTTTTAACAGAGTCAGCTCTGTCTCATGTTTTTCCACGAAGTTATCCAGAATATCGCCGGTGAAGACCACCATGTCCGGTTTGATTTCATGGATGCGATCGACAAGCTTTTTTACGAAATGGATCGGCAACGTGGTGCCGATATGGAGGTCACTGACATGCACGATCTTCAGACCCTCCAGATCCTGGGGAAGATTTTGAAAGTGCAACGGGACTTTCTTCAGACGGGGCCCAACTTGGACGACGATATTTCCCAGTGCTAAAAAAAGGACCGGCAGACCTAACAAAGTCGCGGTCGCTTGAGAGCTGTAAAAACCTTCAAAGAAAGTCGACGACATAAGACTTTCCACAAAGGCGATGAGATCTCGGAGAATAACAAAGCTGACTAGGAAGTTGATATAAGCCATTCCCAACAAAGAGCCATTCAGCAGGCGATCCCGCCAAGGTCTGTGATCAAGATGTTTCTCTTTCCAAAAAAACAATAAGGTTCCAATGACCATGGAAAAGAGGAGCGCCAAAAAGGCAATGACGAGGGTTTGCCCCCTCCAAGTAAAATCCGTAAAGCGCGTCAACTGATGAGAGACATAGACAAAAATAATCAGAATTAAAGTGCTGGCAATGGTCCGAAATAAACCCATCTTAGGGTTTTAACATGCCTGTCTGTTCTTGCACAGCTCATTGTAAAAACACAGATCGGTGTCCAGGTGATTCGGTGCTAGCCTTAAAGGGCGCTGGAGGTTCGTATGAGTTTTCGCAGTGATTTTGAACAGGCGAGGGATTTTCTAATCCTTCATCGATCTGACTACAACTATACGTACAGTCACTTTCAATGGCCTCAATTTAAAGAATTTAATTGGGCTCTTGATTATTTCGACCCCATGGCGGAAGGGAATGCCAACACAGCTCTTTGGATCGTTAGCGAGTTGGGAGATGAAAAAAAGTACTCCTTTGAAGAGCTCTCAAAGCGGTCCAGTCAAGTGGCTAATTTTTTGAAGAACCAGGGGGTGCAAAAGGGGGATTCGGTTTTTCTTCTGATCGAAAACGAAGTGTCTCTTTGGGAGCTGATGCTGGGGGCGATGAAGGTCGGAGCGATTTTGATTCCGAACAGTCCTCTTTTGTCTCAACAGGAACTTAAAGATCGCCTGGATCGTGAGCAAGTAAAGCTTATTGCGACAACCAAAAAGCACGCCGAGAAGTTTGATCTTGCGGCCTCCAGTGTGCTGGGGCTTTTGGTGGATGGCGAACTTCCTGGATGGACTTCGTTTGAAAAATGTTTTCAAGAAAGTACTTTCTTTGAACCCACTGCCAAAACTAAAGCAACGGATCCTTTGGTGCGCTACTTCACGTCAGCCAGCTCTGTGAAACCGCGAATTGTTGAACATTCCTATGGTGGATTTCCTGTCGGTCATCTTTCTACGATGTATTGGATTGGTCTTCGTCCTGGGGATGTGCATTTAGGAATCAACTCAACGGGATGGGCGATGCATGATTGGAACAATTTTATTGCTCCTTGGAATGCGGAAGCGACGATATTTATTTATAAACAAGAGCGCTTCAACGCCAAGATGATCTTAGAGGCGCTGAGTGAATACAAGATCACGACCTTTTGTGCGCCGCCTACGGTGTGGCGACTTCTTACTTTGGAAGATCTGTCTTCTTTTCAGGTGCATTTGCGGGAGGCCGTCAGCACCGGCGAAGCTCTCAGCGCGGAGATTATTTCAAAAGTCTATGGAGCTTGGCGTATCTTCGTTCGTGACGGTTATGGACAAACAGAGACGTCCACTCTTATAGGTATCCCTCCGGATGAAAAAGGCAGCTTCGGCACTATGGGAAAAGCGCTTCCCGGTTTCAAAATTTCTTTGTTGGATACTGAGAATAAAGAGTCTGATGCAGGTGAGGTTTGTGTGAGTCTTAAAGATCATCCTTGGGGAGTGATGTCGGGTTTGGACAGTTCTTTGGAGTACTACCGAACTGGCGATTCCGCTTACCTTGATGATTCTGGAAACTACACCTTTACAGAGCGCCTTGATGGACTA